>DATHJG010000488.1:0-2718 GCA_035489875.1 Solirubrobacteraceae bacterium
CCGCCGCGCTGATCGTGGGCGACGCCGCCAGGATCGTGCTGCAGCAATCGATCGTCGACCAGTTGCGCCTCAACGCCGAGACGTTCCCGGACCGGTCCGCGATCGAGGTGATCGGCGGGCCGTCCGTCACCTACTCCGAGGCGTGGCGGCGGGTCGTGGCGATCGCGGACGCACTCGCCGCGGTGCCGCACCGGGGCGGCCTGCGGATGGTCGCGACGCTGTTCCCCAACGGCGTCGACGCCGCGCTCTCGTTCATGGCATGCCAGCTCGCGGGCTGCACGGCGGTCCCGGTCAACAACCGGCTCGCCCCGACCGAGATGGAGTACGTCCTCGACGACTCCGGCGCGGTGACCGTGCTCAGCGCGGCGCCGTATCTCGACGTCGTCGAAGGACTGCGACCTCGGGCGCCGGTCTCCGTGATCGATTGCGATGCGATCGAGACGCCGGGAGGCGTGGACGCCGGTCCCGTCCGGGTCGACGGCGACGCGCCGCTCCTCGTGGGCTACACGTCCGGGACGACCGGGTTCCCGAAGGGAGCGCTCTACGGCAACGACAGCATGTACCTGCAGTTCATCCGCTGGGGCTGGCAGTTCGGGCTGACCGAGCGGCACACGCTCCTCACCGCGGGGCCGATGTTCCACAACTCCTTCGGCGGCCTGTCGCTGCTGAGCCTCATGGCCGGCGCGACCAACCGCGTGATGGTCGCCTGGGATCCCGAGGTCGCCCATCGCGAGCTCGAGGCGCGCATCACCTGGTCGCTGCTCGTGCCGTCCATGGTCTCGGCCGTACTCGAGCGCTGGAAGAGCAAGGGCCGGGCGGAGCTCCCGGCGCTGCGCTTCCTGCTCTCGTCCGCGGCCCCGATCTCGGCGGACCTGCTCGCGGACGCCATCTCCGCGTTCCCGAACGCGACGATCGCCGAGGCGTACGGATGGAGCGAGGGCGGTTGGGTGACGTTCGAGGTCAAGACCCCGGAGACGCTGACCGCCCAGTGCGTCGGATGGCCCGTGCCCGGGGCGGAGATCCAGATCCTGCGCGACGATCGCACGCGCTGCGCCGCCGGCGAGCGGGGCGAGATCGCGGTCAAGAACCTGACGCCGTTCCTCGGCTACCTCAACAAGCCGGCGGAGACGGCGGCCGCTCACCATCGTGACTTCGTGCTGTCGGGCGACCTCGGGATCCAGGGGGAGGACGGGCGCATCTACCTCGTCGACCGCAAGAAGGACATGATCATCACCGGCGGCGAGAACGTCTACTCGGTCGAGGTCGAGCGGGTGCTCGCCGGCCATCCCGGGATCCTGGAAGCGGCGGTGATCGGACGGCCCGACCCGCGCTGGGGCGAGGCCGTGACCGCCGTCGTGGCGGCGGCGTCGCCCGAGCTGAGCGAGCCGGAGGTGCGGGACTTCTGCCGGCGCCGCCTCGCCGGCTACAAGGTGCCCAAGCGCGTCGAGTTCGTGTCCGAGCTGCCGCGCAACTCGATGGGCAAGGTCCAGAAGTTCGTCCTGCGCGAGCGGGGCGCGCCGGCCCCGACGGGACCGTGAGGAGATGAGCATGAACCGTGTGGTGATCACCGGCATGGGGATCGTGTCCTCGCTGGGCGAGACCGTCGACGCGTTCCTCGAAGGGATGCACGGCAACACCGTGGCGATCCGGCCCGCGCCGTGGGTCGGCGACGACGGGACGTTCGCGTGGTGGTCCGTCGTCCAGGACTTCGATCCGCTGGCGTGGATGGACCCGAAGGTGGCGGGCGGGACGGACCTGTTCGCCCAGTTCGCCCTGGCCGCCGCCGACCAGGCCGTCCGCGACGCGGGGCTGGACGCGCTCGATCCGCTGCGCACCGCCGTCGTGCACGGGACGAGCATGGGCGGCATGCGTGCGCTGCTCAAGGCGCAGCACCAGCTCGACACCGAGGGCGCGGCGACGATCGAGCGCAAGACCCTGATCCAGATGTGGCCCAACATGGCGGCCTCCCAGATCGCGATGCGCTTCGGGCTCCACGGTCCGCAGATGACGGTCTGCACCGCCTGCGCCTCGTCGATCGATGCGCTCGGCACGGCTGCGCAGATGCTCTCCGCCGGGCGGGTCGACGTCGCCATCGTCGGCGGCACGGAGGGCGGCATGCCGCTCGCGAGCGGCGAGGCCGACGGCGACTTCGTGCCGGCGACGTTCCACGGGCAGGCCCTCTACGGCATGACCACCAACCAGCGCGACCCGCTGCGCGCGAGCCTTCCGTTCGACCGCGACCGGTCGGGGATCGTCAACGGCGAGGGCTCGGCGATGTTGGTCCTAGAGCGCGAGGACCACGCCCGCGCCCGCGGCGCGCGGGTCCTCGCCGAGCTGGCCGGGTACGGGTCGCTCGCAGACGGCCACCATCCGTCGTCGCCCGAGCCGGGCGGGAAGTGGGAGGCCGCCGCGATGCACCAGGCGCTGCGCGACGCGGACCTGCGGCCGCGCGACGTCGACGCCCTCGTGGCGCACGCGACGGCGACGCCCAAGGGCGACACCGCCGAGATCCGGGCGATCAACGCCGTCCACGCGGATCGGGACGACCCGCTGCCCGTACTGTCGCTCAAGGGGCATATCGGGCACACGGGGGCGGCGTCCGGCGCGATGGGCGCGATCGTGGCGATCGACGCGATCCAGCGCGGCAGGCTGCCGAACGTGGCGGGGACGACCGACGTCGACCCGGAGGTCGAGTTCCGCGTCGTCACCGGCGCCCCG
>DATHJG010000489.1:0-2542 GCA_035489875.1 Solirubrobacteraceae bacterium
CCGGGCTCGTTGCCGACCCGCATCAGCACGATCCGCCCGCGCGGCGAGTCCATCTCCTCCTCGAAGATCGTGTAGCTCGGGCACGTCGGCAGGCAGAACCCGCAGTGCACGCAGTCGGCGATCAGGTCCGGATCGGGCGGACGGTGCTCGTCCCACGCGGTCTGCATCAGATGCCTCCCACGAACGTGCCGGGACGGAAGATCCGCGCGGGGTCGAAGCGCTCCTTGACCCGCGCCATCAGCGCGAGCGCGCCCGGGTCGGGCGCGGCCCAGGCGCCGGCGCGCAGCTCCCGCGGGGCGTCGAGCAGCGTGCAGGCGCGGGGGGAGAGCGCGTCGCGCGCCGCGGCGACCGCGGCGCCGAGCGCCGGCGAAGCCGGCTGCGGTGACGAGGCCGCAGGCCGAGGCAGGGGCAGCGAGAGCCAGGACAGGCCGAGCGCCGGCCGGCCGACGACCGCGCCGCCGGCGCGGCAGACCGCGGGCAGGTCGGTGGGCCGGCCGGAGACCTTGAGCACGCATGCGCCGCGCTGGTGCGCGCGCTGGGCCGTCCACAGCTTCTCGTCGTCCTCGACCACGCTGCACTGCTCGAGCCCGAGCTCCTGCATGCGCGCGACCGTCGCCGCCGCCTGGTCCGGCGCGGCGGCGCTGCCGTAGCGAACGAGCAGCCGCCCGGCCCCGTCGCGCCAGTCGAGGTCGAGGCAGTCGGCCTCGAGCGGCGTCGCGGCGAGCGCGAGGGCCGCCGCGCCCAGCCGCTCCGGGTCGTCGCTGCCGCCGACCGCGCTGGCGGTGCGGGGTGGCATCGGATGCAGCCGCACGGCGACCCGGACGATCAGCCCGAGCGTGCCGAACGAGCCCACCAGCAGCTTCGCGAGGTCGTAGCCCGCGACGTTCTTGATCACCTTCCCGCCCGACTTCGCCAGCGTGCCGTCGGACAGCGCCACGGTGGCGCCCACCACGAGGTCGCGCATGCTCCCGTAGCGGTGGCGCAGCGGGCCGGAGTCGTTCGTCGCCATCACGCCGCCGACCGTTGCGTGCTTGTTCGGCGCCGGGTCGATCGCCAGCATCTGCCCGTGCGCGGCGAACGCTGCCTGCGCCTCGGCGAGCGGCACGCCCGCCTCGAGCACGGCCGTGAAGTCGCCCACGTTGTGCTCCAGGATCCGGTGCAGCCCGCCGGTCTCCAGCACCGCGCCGTCGGCGACCGGACCCCACGGCTTCGTGCCCCCGCCGCGCGGGCGCACCGGCCGGCCCTCCTCGCCGAGCGTGCGCAGCAGCGCCGCCGCGTCCTCTGCGGTCTCCGGCCTCAAAACCGCTCCGCCAGCCCCGCCGCCTCGAGCGGGTGCTGCCGGTACACGCCGGGCACCTCGCCGCACAGCCGCGGCGTCGGCATGACCTTGCCCGGGTTGGCGAGCCCCGCCGGGTCCCACGCGCAGCGCAGGCGCTGGAACGCCGCGAGGTCGGGCTCGTCGAACATCTTCGGCATGTGCTTCTTCTTGTCGACGCCGACGCCGTGCTCGCCGGTGATCGAGCCGCCGGCGTCCAGGCAGGCGTCGAGGATGCGGCCCGACAGCTCCTCCGCGCGCTCGGCCTCGCCCTCGTTGCGCCCGTCGAAGCACACGAGCGGGTGCAGGTTGCCGTCGCCGGCGTGGAACACGTTGGCGACGACCATCCCGTACTCCTGCGCCAGCGCGTCGATCGCCGCCAGGACCTCCGGCAGCTTGGTGCGCGGGATCACGCCGTCCTGGACGAAGTAGTTGGGGGAGATGCGGCCCATCGCGGGGAACGCCGCCTTGCGCGTCTTCCAGAAGAGCTGGCGCTCGGCCTCGTCGCGCGCGACGCGCACGTCGTCGGAGCCGCACCGCTCGCATACCGCGACGACCTCCTCGAAGCGCGCCTCGCACTCGCGCTCGGCGCCGTCGAGCTCGACCAGCAGCGCGGCGCCGCGGCCGATCGGATACCCGGCGTGCGCCATCTGCTCGCTCGCCTCGATCGCGACGCGATCCATCATCTCGATCGCCCCCGGCACGACGCCGGATTGCACGATCTCCGACACCGCCTCGCCCGCGGCGTGAGTGGAGTCGAAGAACGCGACGAGCGTCTTGACGGTCTCAGGTGCCGGCAGCACGCGCAGCCACACCTTGGTCGCGATGCCGAGCGTGCCCTCCGACCCGACGAACGTGCCGAGCAGGTCGTAGCCCGGCGGGTCGAGCTCCGGTCCGCCGAGCGTGATCAGCTCGCCGTCGGGCAGGACGACCTCCAGCCCGCAGACGTACGTCGTCGTGAAGCCGTACTTGAAGCAGTGGGCGCCGCCGGAGTTCTCGGCGACGTTGCCCCCGATCGAGCAGACGATCTGCGAGCTCGGGTCGGGCGGGTAGAAGAAGTCGGGCGCGACCGCGGTCGAGACCGCAGTGTTCGTCACGCCCGGCTCGACGCACACGCGCTGGTTGGCGAGGTCGACCTCGAGCACGCGCTTCATGCGCGAGGTGACGATCAGCACGCCCTCGGCGAGCGGCAGCGCGCCGCCGGAGAGGCCGGAGCCGGAGCCGCGC
>DATHJG010000490.1:0-2320 GCA_035489875.1 Solirubrobacteraceae bacterium
CGGACGCTCGCTCGGGATACCCGCCGACCATCACCGGGCTTGCGCAGCAGTGCCTGGCTGGGGCGACCTGGTCGAGCCTCCACTGGATCTCGACGCTTCGGGCACCGACCCTCGTGATCGCCGGCGAGCGCGACGGTCTCGTGCCACCGGCAAACGCGCTCATGCTCGCCCGCCACCTCCCCGACGCACGCTGCCACGTCCTCGCCGGCGAGGGTCACATGCTGCTGCTCGACGCGGACAGCAAGGCCCACTCACTGCTGCTCGACTTCTTCTCCAGCCCGACGCTCGACCGTTCCGCCGCATGGACCGACGGCGTCGTCGTCGACGACCACGTCCTCCGCGGGGCGCTGCGCGACGCTCCCGGCGTGCAGCCCTTCAGGGCGCTGAACTCGATCTACCGTCGCTGGGTCGGCTTGACGCCCGTGCAGCGACTGGCCGACCGACTCGGGCTCCTATAGCGTCACTGCAGCCTCCGCTCCCGTGATCGACGAGATCCTTCCGGCGTCGGTCGCCTCTGCCTGGACGACAGGAGAGTGGACAGAGGTACCGCTGTACGTCGAAGAATCGTTGGCGCTCGGGCGTGCAGTAGACAAGCGTCGACGCGAGTTCGTGACTGGCCGTGCGTGTGCGCGGCAGGCCCTCGCGCGCCTCGGCTTTGGCCCACGCTCGGTCCCCAGCGGCCGGCGAGGTGAACCGGTGTGGCCGCACGGCGTCGTAGGCAGCATCACTCACTGCCGAGGCTACGTAGCGTGTGCCGTGGCATCGCGTGAGCATCTCGGCGCGATCGGAATCGATGCGGAGCCTCATGCAGCTTTGGGTGAGGAGATGCTGCCGGATATCGTCACGCCGGCTGAGAACAGGCACCTGACCGATCTGAGCGCGGCTGCGGCGGACGTGCACTGGGACAGCGTGTGGTTCAGCGCAAAAGAGGCGGTATACAAAGCATGGTTCCCACTGACCAGGCGATCGCTCGGATTTCATGACGTCGAGCTCACCGTGGACAGGGCCAGCGGCAGGTTTGTCGCACAGCTCCGCATGCCCGGCGCGCGCATTAATGGTGAGTCGCTCAGCCGCTTCAACGGCCGGTGGCTGGTGCGGGATGGTCTCACGCTGACCGCGGTTGTCGTGCCGCGCGCGTCAGCGCACGACCTGAGCGGTGCTCAGGGGCCGGGCGGGTACTGTACTTAGGAACCGTGACCGACATGCTCCCGGGTCGCGATGCTCTCGCGATGCCGGCTGCCGGTTACGAGGTTGGTTGGGCGTCGCCTGCGATCGGGATCCCGTGGCCGCTGTCGTCGGGATCGCCTGCGCATGTACGTAGCAAGGCCCTGGCGCTCCGATCCTGGCTCGTGGCGAACCCCGCGTGCGATCTGGGCCATGTCGGCCGGACGCTTGCGGAATGCCTCGAGCCGCTCGAGCACCGCGCGGTGGTCATCGTCCGCGACTACGCCGGGGTGCTGCAGAGTCTCGAAGACCTTGCCCACGGGCGCGCGACGAGCACGGTCATCGAGGGCAGAGCGCCGCACAGGGCCGATGCAGTCTTCGCGTTCGCGCCTCAGGGTTCCGAATGGCAGGGCATGGGCGTTGCGCTGCTCGACAGCGCTCCTGCCTTCGCGCGAACCATCGGCGAGTGCGAGCTTGCACTCGCGCCGTTCGTCGATTGGTCACTGGCCGATGTCATACGCCAGGCGGACGGAGCTCCCGGCCTTGATCGGATCGACGTCGTGCAGCCGACGTTGATGGCGATCTCGTTGGGCCTCGCGAGGTTGGCGCAGGCGTATGGCCTCACTCCCGCCGCCACCCTCGGGTACTGCGTTGGTGAGATCATGGCTGCACACGTTGCCGGCGCGCTGTCGCTCGAGGACGCGGCCAGAGTGGCGAGTCGTTGGAGCCAGGCCCAGGGAACGTTGAGCGGGCGTGGCGAGATGGCGTCGGTGAGCGGCCCGAGGCGAACGGTCTCAGAGCACCTGATGCGACGGGCGCCGGACGTGAGCATCGCGGCTCATCTTGGACCAGGGGTGACCATCGTCGCCGGCGAGGCGCGCGCGGTCGAGCAGGCGATCGAAGAACTGCGGGCGCTCGGTCTGCGCGCACGCAGAGTTGGCATCTCTGTCGCCAATCACACGGCACAGATCGATCGAATCCGCGATCGCCTTCTGAGGGACCTCAGTCCCCTCTCACCACGACCGCCTCAAATCCCGTGCTATCTCGGTCATCTTGGCGCGCAGCCGGCCGACGTCCCGCTCGACGCGGAATATTGGGCCGGCAGCCTTCGGCATGTCGCGATGTTCGAAGATGCGACGCGGGCGGTGCTCGCGGA
>DATHJG010000491.1:0-2481 GCA_035489875.1 Solirubrobacteraceae bacterium
TCCACGGCGCAAAGTATGGATGCCAGGTGGGCCGCTCCGCGCGCACGGCGACGCGAGGTCGCACCCCTGGTGGGCGGAACCCGCAACGCCAGTAGCGTCGCGAGCCGCATGTCATCCACGGTTCGCGATCTGCGACGGGCCCGGCGCATCCGCCGCCTTGGAGAACTCGAATGGTTCGAGATCGCTTACCGCGTGTACCTCGCCGCCCTCGTCGGGGGCGCCGCCGTCCTGTGGCTCAGCGACCTCGTCAGCGACGACATCGTGACGCCATCCCAGCTGGCCGATGTGACCGATCGGGGACCGGCGTTCATCGGGCTGTTCGCGGCGGCCGCGATCGCGCTCGGGTTCCGCAGCGGCAGTGATGGTGGGCCGGTATCGCTCGAGGCCGGCGATGTGCGCTTCCTGATGATGGCGCCCGTGCCGCGTCGCGCAGTGCTGCTCCGCCCGGTCGTGCAACGGTGCCGATCGATGGCATTTGCCGGCGTGCTGGTTGGCGGCATCGCCGGGCAACTGGCGTCGAAGCGTCTCCCGGGTTCGGCCGTCGCGTGGGCGACCAGCGGGGCCTGCGCCGGTGCCGTGATCGGCCTCGCTTTCGTGGCGACAGCCACGATCGGGCACGCCCTCGGCGTCCCGCGCTGGATCGCAACCGCCGTCGGTGCCCTCGTTGTCGTGGTGCAGATCGGCGCCGCCGCGTGGGAATGGCCCGGCCCCGGCGATGGCATCGGCAGCTTCGCGATGTGGGGCCTGCGTACGCATCCCGTCGATCTCGTCGCGGTCGCTGCCGTCGTGGTCGCGACCGGTGCCGCGTTGTGGTTGGCCGACCGCCTGCGGCTGGAGCCCCTGACGCGGCGCGCCGACCTCGTGTCGCAGCTCCGCTTTGCCGTCACGATGCAAGACCTGAGGACGGTCGTGTTGCTGCGCCGCCAGCTGCGTGGTGAGCGACCGCGGACGCAGCCGTGGGTCCGCCTTGGGCGGTCTGGCTCGTCGAGCGCGACCCGTGCCGTCTGGCAGCGCGACGTGCGGGGGCTCGCCCGGTATCCCGGGTCACGGCTCCTGCGCATGGCGGTGCTGGCGGCGGTCGCCGGGCTGTGCACGGAGTTCGTGCTCGAGGGCACCACCCCGCTGCTGATCGGCATCGGGATCGCCCTCTACCTGCTCGGTCTCGACGCGATCGAGCCGATGTCCCAGGAGATCGACCATCCCGACTTCGCCGACGGGATGCCGAACCAGCGCGGATGGCTGCTGGCGCGCCATTTTGCCGCGCCGGCGATCGCGCTCGTGCCGTTCGCCGTTGTGGGCGCCGCAGCGATCGCCGTGATCGAGCCGGCCCACGCCCTGGCCGCGCTTGCGCTGGCCCTGCCCGTCACGTGGGCCGGGGCCGCGGGATCGATCGTCAGTGTCGTCCGCGACGCCCCGAACCCGGTCGCGCCGTCGGCGTCGGCGGCCGCCGTGCCTCCGGAGTTCGCCGGTTTCACGTCGTCGCTGCGCTTCCTCGTTCCCATCGTCGTGAGCTCGATCGCCTCGCTCACCGCGCTCGCGATGCGGGAGGACCCGACGGCGGGGACGGCGGTGCGGATGGCGGTGCTGGATGTGCTCGTGCTGGCGGCCCTCGGGGTGTGGGTGCTGCGGCGGGACGAGTGGTCAAAGGCGTGGCGAAAGCTCCTCGAAGGAGGGCGAAAGGCATGAGTGTGGTTGTTCACGCGGTGGGACTGTCGAAGACGTACGGCGACGCGCCGGCGCTCGGCCCGGTCGACCTCGACGTCGCCAGCGGCGAGCGGGTCGTGCTGGTGGGCCACAACGGCAGCGGCAAGACCACGCTGCTGCGCATCGCTGCCGGGTTGCTCGATGCCACAGAGGGTTCGATCACCGTCGCCGGTCACGCCGTCGGGTCGATGGAGGCGCGGGCGTTCACGAGCTACCTCGGCGACCAACCGGTGTTCTACGACGACCTGACGGTGTGGGAACACCTCGAATATGTCGCCCGGCTCCACCACACCGAGGGCTGGGAGCAGCACGCCGTCGAGCTGCTGGAGATGATCGGGCTCAGCCACCGGTCCGACGACCTACCGACGACGTTCAGCCGGGGGCTCCGCCAGAAGGCGGCCATCGCGCTCGCCTTCGTGCGCCCGTTCGAGGTGCTCCTCGTCGACGAGCCGTTCGTGGGCCTCGACCAGCCCGGCCGCGACGCCCTCCTGGAACTGTTCAAGCGGGCCCACAGCGACGGCGCCACCCTCCTCGTCGCCACCCACGAGCTCACGACGGTCGCCGAAGCCGAGCGCGTCGTGGCCCTCCGCGACGGCGAGATCATCTTCGACGGCCCACCCGACCAAGCCGACGCCGACTCGCTCGTGATTCGCTGAGCAGGCGCGGCCGGCTCGCCATCCGAGTGTTTCGAGCGGGGCGTGCCAGCAGGAAACACTCCGACAGCACGAATCACTCGGATGCGGGAGCCGGCTGGCCCTGCGGGTAGCCAAAGTCCTG
>DATHJG010000492.1:0-10486 GCA_035489875.1 Solirubrobacteraceae bacterium
GTCGGCCGCCTGCGCGTAGGCGGTGAGGAGGGTCACGTCGAAGACCATCACGCCGTCCGTCGCGAGGTTCGCGCGCATCCCGTCGAGGGCGGCGACGACGTCATCCGGCTCGACCAGATGGTTCAGCGAGTCGTCCAGGCACGTGATCAGATCGAACGCCCCGAGCAACGGCAGCGACCGCATGTCCGCGACCAGCACCCGTGCATGCGGTGCGCCGCGCGCCCGGGCGCGCGCCGCCATTGCGGCCGAGGCGTCGCACGCGGTCACGTCGTAGCCCCGGCGCAGCAGCGGCGCGAAGCTCTTGCCGGTGCCGCAGGCCACGTCGAGGACGCGACGGCCGCGCAGTCCATGCGCGAGCGCCACGCGCTCGATCGCGGTCAGCCACTCGTCGTGGCGGCTTGCGGCGGTCAAGACGTCGTAGGCAGGGGCGAGGACGTCGTAGGGGCTCGACTCGGTCACGCCCTCCGCCAGTCGCGCTTCCGCGCCGCGACCTGACAGCGAACGTCGCCGCATCGGTAGAGTGGCTCCAGAACGCTCTGTGAAGCCGGTTCCGAACATCGACGACCCTCGCTTCGTCAAGGCGCTCGGTCATCCCATGCGCGTGCGCATCCTCGCGCTCCTCCAGGAGCGCACGGCGTCGCCGCGCGAGTTGGCCGAGTGGCTCGACGCGACGCTCGGGACCGTGGCCTACCACGTGCGCGCGCTGCACGATCTCGGGCTGCTCGAGCTCGTCCGGACGACGCAGGTGCGCGGAGCGATCGCGCATCACTACCGCGTGCGCGAGCGGCCGACGGTCTCGGACGAGGCGTGGGAAGCCGCGTCGCCGCTCGTCAAGCAGGCGGCCGTTGGCGCGTCGCTGCAGACGAGCGATGACTACGCGCGCGCGTCGGCTGCCGTCGGAGGGTTCGATCGCGAGGAGGCACAGCTCGCGCGCACGAACCTGCGCCTCGACGCCGGCGGCTGGAAGCAGGCGGCAAAGGCATGCGAGCAGTTCCTCGGCTCGCTGGCACGCATCGAGGCGGCGTCGGCCAAGCGGCTCGAGAAGGATCCGCACGCAGCGGGTGCTGCCGAGGCCGCCGTCGTGATGATGCTGTTCGACGCCATCAGGATGGGTCAGGCCGAGTCCGACGGCGCGCCGGCCGCGCCGCGGCGTCGACGCCGTACCTGAGCGCCCGTGGGCGCTGACCCTCGCGCCGCACCCGAGACGAAGGAATACCCATGCCCGACCGCCCCGTGCTGCTCAGCTACGACGGCTCCGAGGACGCCAAGCACGCCATCTCGGAGGCCGCGACGCTGCTCGGGCCGCGCTCCGCGCTCGTGCTCACCGTCTGGCAGGACGCCGCCGGCATCCCGTCGTTCGCCTGGGCGGCCCCGATTCCCGATCTCGACGCCCTGCTGTCGGCGGCGCGCGAGGGCGCGCGGCGGGTCGCCGATGAAGGAGTCGAGCTGGCCCGCGCCGCCGGCTTCACCGCGACGCCGCTCGTCGTGGAGTCCGCCGGCCCCGTGTGGGTCGGGGTCGTCGACGCGGCGGACGAGCACGACGTCGCCGCGATCGTCATGGGCTCGCGCGGGCTGAGCGGCGTCAAGTCGCTGCTGATGGGCAGCGTGTCCAACGCCGTGGTCCACCATGCGACCCGTCCCGTGCTCGTGGTGCGCCGGAGCGACGCGTGAATCGGGCAAGCGGCGGGCTGGCGGGTCAGAGCGTCCCCCGCGGGACGAGCCATTCGCTCCTGAAGCTCAGATCGGTCTTCTCCGCGATCAGGTCGTAGTCGTGGTCGTAGTGCAGGACGCCGAGGTCGTAGGAGTCCGCGACGGCCGCGACGAGCAGGTCGACCGGGGGGAGACGGTGGTCGCCGATCCGCGCGAGCTGGCGCTGAGCGTCGAGCGCGCGCCGCTCGACGTCCTCGTCGATGTGGAAGCAGGGGAGTGCCAGCAGATCGTCGATGAGCCCCTCGTGATCGCGGGCATTCCGTGCCGAGTACCCGGCCTCGAGGAGGAACGGCAGGCACGTCGCGATGCTCCCGGCCTCGAGCGCAGCAGCGAGTTCAGCGGCGCGAGCTGGCCGTCGGCGAGCATCGGCGCCAGGTCGACTTCCTGCACGACGCCGTCGCTGAAGCACAGCCGAATCCACCGGTCGTGCAGCGGCGCGGCGGGCTGACGCGCTACGCGGCGAGCCGCCGGGGGGCGGAGAGATCGAGGTCGGGAATCCGGCAGCCGAGCTTCCCGGCGAGCTCGGACGCCTCGTTGCGCAGCGCCTCGAGCTGGCGATGCACCGTGGAGACGTTGAGTCGCCCGCGCGGCGCGGCGAGGCCGACGGCCGCGACCGGGCGTCCGCGGCCGTCGACGAGCGGCACCGCGATACCCCACACGCCCTCGTCGGTCTCTTCGAAGGAGATCGCCCAGCCGCGGCTCTGCACCTCTCCGATCTTGTCGCGCAGCGTGCTCGGGTCGGTGATCGTGGCGCGGCAGAGCGGCGTCAGCGTGCCCGTGAGGACCGCCTCGATGTCGTCGGCGGAGAGGAAGGCGAGCAGCGCGCGCTGCATCGCGCCGGCGTGGAGCGGAAGCTCGCGGCCGGGCTCGACGCTCACCGGCACGCGGTCGGCGCTCTCGACCCGGACCCAGCAGCGCGCCGCGTCATGGCGGTCGTTGACGACGGTCAGCAGGGCGGTCTCGTTCGTCAGCGCCGCGAGCCGCCGCAGCAGCGGCGGCGCGAGGCGGCGCAGGTCGAGCGCGGCCTCGGCCCGCCGGCCGAGCTCGAGGCTGGCGGGACCGAGCAGGAAGCGCTTCGTATCGGCATCGCGCGTCAGGTAGCCGGCGGTCTGCAGCACGGCGAGGATCCGGTGCGCCGTCGGGATCGGCAGACCGACGGCGCGTGCGGCCTGGGTGGTCGTCCACTCGGGCCGGTCCTCGTCGAACAGCTCGAGGATCGCGAACGTGCGGTCGAGCAGCTGCCGTCCCGCCTGGCGCGAGGACGCGCCGCCGCCGTTCGCGGCGTCGCCGCTCACGCTGCGCCTTCGGGGCGCTCGGCCGCTGCGATCTCCACGGGGCGATGCTAGGCGACGGTCGGCGGGCATGCAAACGGCGCCCCGGCCGGGGCCGCCGCGGGTGCCGATTCCAGGTCGTGGAAAGGCGCTTTCCTCGCGGTGGGTGGCCGGTAGCGTCGCGCGCGTGCCGGCCTCGATCGCCACGACGCTCCAGCGCCTCGCGCGCGACAGCAGCTTCGAGTTCACGCAGCGCGACGCGCTGACGTCGGCGAGCCTCGACGCGCTGGCACCCGGCACGCGCATCTTCCTGCCCGCGGTCCCCTCGGCTCCGTTCGCGGACACGCTGCGCGCGGCGGAGCGCCTCGCGGCCGCGGGGCTCGTCGCCGTGCCGCACGTCGCCGTGCGCACGCTGCCGGACATCGAGGCGGTCGAGCGGCGCCTCGCTGCGCTCGCCGGGGCGGGCATCCGCGAGCTGCTCCTGATCGCGGGCTCGATCGCGGCGGCCGGCCGCATCTCCTCGACGCTCGAGGTCCTCGAGTCCGGGCTGCTCGAGGCCCATGGCATGCGGCGCGTCGGCGTGGCGGGGCATCCCGAGGGGAGCCCGGAGATCGCGGGGGAGGAGCTCGACGCCGCGCTCGCCGCCAAGAACGAGGTCGCGTCCCGGGGCGGGCTGTCGCTCTACGTCGTCACGCAGTTCTGCTTCGCGCCCGAGCCGTATGTCCTCTGGGAGCGCCTGGCGCGCGGCCGCGGCAGCCGGCTTCCCGTGCGGGCCGGGCTGCCGGGGCTGACGTCGGCGAGTCGCCTGCTCCGGTACGGCCTCGCGTGCGGCGTCGGGCCGTCGCTCCAGCGCCTGCGCAAGCAGACCGGCGTGCTCCGGCTGGCCACCGGCGGCGCCTACCTGCCCGACGCGATCGCCGCCGGCATCGCGCGGGCGGCCGCGGCGGATCCCAGTGCGCGGTTCGAGGCGCTGCACTTCTTCCCGTTCGGCGGCGTGGAGCGCACGATCGAGTGGGCGCTCGCGCTCCGTGACGGCCGCTTCGAGCTGCACGACGACGACCGGATCGAGATCAACCCGGAAGGCTCGCGGTCTCGACGTCGGGCCCGCCGCTGATCGCGAAGCCGCCGTCGACCACCAGGGTCTGCCCGGTGATCCACGCGGCGTCGTCGGACAGCAGGAACGCGGTCGCGCCCGCGACGTCCTCGGGCCGGCCGACGCGCGGCAGGGGCGTCCGCGCGGCGTCCCACGCGCGCAGGCGGGGATCGCTCGTCCAGCCGCTGCTCTCGCCCATGCCGGTGGCGATCGAGCCGGGAGCCACCACGTTGACGGTGATCCCGTGCGGGCCGAGGTCGACGGCCAGCGCGCGCGTCAGCCCGATGATCCCGGCCTTGGCCGCGCAGTAGCTCGGCATCGCCTTGAAGCCCATCACCGCCGCGTTCGAGCTGATGTTCACGATGCGCCCGAAGCCGCGCTCGCGCATCGCCGGCGCGGCGGCCCGGCAGGTTGCGTCGACGCCGCCGAGGTTGACCCGCAGCGTCCGCTCCCAGTCGGAGCTCGCGGGGTCGAGCACGGACTTCCAGGCGAACACGCCGGCGACGTTGACGAGCAGGTCCGGCGACCAGCCCGGCTCCCGCAGCGCGTCGCGCACCGCGTCGAAGCTCGTGATGTCGACGCACCGGGCGTCCACGTCGCCCGCCGCCGCGGCGAGCCGCGCCACGACCGCGCCGGCCGGCGCGAGGTCGAGGATCCGCACGCGGGCGCCCTCGTGCACGAGCCGCTCCGCGATCGCCGCGCCGATGCCTCCGGCGCCTCCCGCGACCACGGCGACCCGGCCCCGCATGCTGCGCTCAGACGTCCCAGCCGGCGTCGACCGGGATGTCGTGCCCGGTCACGTTGCGCGCGCCGGGGGAGACGAGGTAGCGCACCGCGTTGGCGACGTCGATGTCGTCGACAAACCGGCCGAGCGCCGTCTGGCCGGCGAACTCGGCGTAGACCTCCTCGGGCGTGCGGCCGGTCCGCTCCGCCTTCGTCTCGACGATCGTGCTCATGCGGTCGCCGTGCATCACGTTCGGGCAGACGCAGTTCACGGTGATGTCGTGGGGTCCGAGCTCCAGCGCGAGCGTGCGCGTGAGCCCGCGGACGGCCCACTTCGATGACGAGTACGCGACCCGGTTGCGGTAGCCCCGCAGGCCGGACGTGCCGGCGATGTTCACGATCCTCCCGCCCGCGCCCTGGGCGATCATGTGGGGGATCGCGTGCTTGCACGGCAGGAAGGTGCCGGTGATGTTCGTGTCCAGGACGGAGCGGAACGCGTCGGGCTCGACGTCCTGCGCCGGCGTCTCGATCGGCCCCGTCACGCCGGCGGCGTTGATGAGGATGTCGATGCCCCCGAAGCGCTCGACCGCCGTGGCGACCATGCGGGCGACGTCGGCCTCCTCGCGCACGTCGCAAGGGAAGGCGACCGCCTCGCCGCAGCCGGAGCCGGCCTCGACGGTGCCGACGAACTCCTCGAGCGCCTGCTCGTCGCGACCCGAGACGACGATCGCCGCCCCGTCGAGGTTGAGCACGTCCGAGATGGCGGCGCCCAGGCCCTTCGCTCCGCCCGTGACGATCGCCACCTTGCCCTTCAGCGGGGGCGCGGCGAAGGGGAGGTACTGCCGGGCTCCCTGGACTTCCATTCGGTACGCCTCCACGTCTCGCTCGGTTGTGCGCGGCGAGTCTAGGTTCCCCTCCGAGCACGGCGCCGTTCTGTCACAGGGCGAAAACCGCCTTGCGCGACGGGCGCTTTCGCCTCGCGAAAGGGCGGGAGGCGAGCTGCGGCGGCTGGCATGCTGGCGGGCGAGATGAAGGCCGCACCGTTCTCCTACTGCCGCCCCGAGTCGGTCGAGGCGGCCATCGCGGCGCTGGCGGCCGACCCTGAGGCGGTCCCGCTGGCCGGCGGTCAGAGCCTGCTCGCGATGACCGCGCTGCGGCGCTCCCAGCCGAGCCTGCTCGTCGACCTCGAGGGCCTCGCGGGCGAGCTCGGGCAGGTCGTGCTGACCGACGGGACGCTGCGGATGGGCGCGCTGGTGCGGCAGGCCGACCTGCATGCGCATCCGCTCGTGCGCGCGTGGGCGCCGCCGCTGGCTGCGGCCGCCCGCCTGGTCGCGACGCCTCAGGTGCGGCACCGCGGGACGATCGGCGGCACGCTCGCCCACGCCGATCCGGCCGCCGAGCTGCCGGCCGTGCTGACCGCGCTGGGCGCGGTCGCCCGCGTGTGCGGGCCCGGCGGAGAGCGGGAGGTCGGCATCGCGGACCTCGCCGCGGGGCCCCAGCAGCCGCTGCTCGGCCCAGGCGAGCTCATCGCCGAGGTCATCCTTGCCGGCCTGCCGCCCGGCACCGGCTGGGCGGTCGAGCACGTGGGCGCGCGGTTCGCGTCGCGCCCGCTGGTCGCCGCCGTCGCGGTCGCCGCGCCGGCGGGCGACGCGGCGACCGTCGTCGTCGCCGGCCTCGCGGCGCGACCGACGGTCGTCCTCGGCGCCGGCGACCCGGTTGGCGGGGAGGACGCGCTCGTGCTCCTGGAGCGACGGCTCACTGCGCTCGCGCCGGTCGATGATGGCCGGGCGTCGCTCGCCTACCGTCTCGACGTCGCCGCGACGCTCGCGGGGCGCGCGCTGCGGCGCGCCACCCGCGGTCCCAGGCCTGCGCCCGACGCGCTGGGCACCGTCGCCCCCGCGCCGCCGCCGCGCAAGCCGGTCGCGGCGACCGACGACGTCGAGATCGCCGTCGCCGTCAACGGCGTCGCCGTCGAGCGCCGGCTGCCGGCCCGGACGCTGCTCAGCGAGCTCGTACGGGACGAGCTCAGGCTCACGGGCACGCACGTCGGCTGCGAGCACGGCGTGTGCGGCGCGTGCAACGTGCTGCTGGACGGCGTGCCGGTGCGCTCCTGTCTCACGCTCGCCGCACAGGCGGACGGGCGGACGGTGACGACCGTCGAAGGGCTGCGCGACAGCGGGCGGCTCGACGCGCTGCTGCCCGCCTTCGCGGCGGGCCACGCGCTGCAGTGCGGGTTCTGCACGCCGGGCATGCTCGTGACGCTCGCCGCCCTGGACGCGCCCGCGACGGCCGGGCGCGAGGCGCTGGTCGGCAACCTCTGCCGGTGCACGGGCTACCGGCCGATCCTCGAGGCCGCCGCGGCGGCCTCCGCCTCGTGACCGACGCGCGCGACATCCCGCGGCTCGGCGCGGAGCGGCTGGCGTCCGGGCGCGGCGCCTACCTCGCCGACCTGCCGGCGGACGGCGCGCGCGAGGCCGCGTTCGTCCGCAGCCCCGTCGCCCACGCGCGCCTGCGCGGCGTCGACGCGACGGCGGCGCTCGCACTGCCCGGCGTCGATCTCGTCGCCACGCATGCCGACCTGGCCGCGCTCGGCGGACGCGCGGTACCGGTGGGCTGGGTCGTCCCCGGCCAGCGCGTCGCCGCCCGCGAGCTGCTCGCCGCCGATCGCGTGCGCTTCGTCGGCGATCCTGTTGCCGTCGTGGTCGCCGCAACGCGTGCGCTCGCCGAGGACGCGGCCGCCCGTGTGGTGCTCGACCTCGAGCCGCTGCCCGCCGTCGTCGACGCCGAGGCGGCCGCCGCCCCGGGCGCGCCGCTGCTGTACCCGGAGTGGGGCGACAACGTGCTCGCGCAGCAGTCCGTGGCGCGCGGCGACGCGGACGCTGCGGTCGACGGCGCGGACGTCGTCATCGCCGAGCGGTTCGCGCTCGGGCGCCAGACCGGCGTTCCGCTGGAGACCCGCGGCGCGCTCGTCGACTACGACGAGGCCGCCGACACGCTGACCGTGACGTCGTCGAGCCAGTCGCCGCACCATGCGGCGGAGGCGATCGCGGCGGCGCTCGGCCGGCCGGCCGGCGACGTCCGCATGATCGTCCCCGACGTCGGCGGCAGCTTCGGGATCAAGGACCACGCGTGCGTCGAGGAGGTCGCGCTGTGCGCGCTCGCGCCGGCGCTCGGCCGGCCCGTGCGCTGGATCGAGGATCGCTTGGAGTCGCTCACGGCCGGCGTGCACAGCCGCGAGCAGCGCTACGAGCTCGAGCTGGGGGCCACGGCCGACGGGCGCATCCTCGGGCTCCGCGGGCGGCTGCTGCTCGACGCGGGCGCCACGAGCGGCAACCACGGCATCGGCACGGCCGTGTACTCGGCGGCCGTGCTGCCGGGGCCGTACCGGTTCGAGCACTACCGGCTCGACGTCACCGCGGTCGTGACCAACAAGTCGCCGGCCGCGGCCTACCGCGGCTACGGCGCGCCCGAGGCCGCCTTCGCGATGGAGGGGCTGCTCGACCGGCTGGCCGACGCGTGCGGCCTGGAGCCGGCCGAGGTGCGCCGGCGCAACCTCTTCGCGCCGGACGAGCTTCCGGGACTCAGCGCCTCGGGCTGCTCCTACGACAGCGCCGACCATCCGCGGGTACTGCGGATGGCGCTCGAGCTGGCCGGCGACGACGCGCGTACGGCCGCCCCGACGCCCGAGGGCGAGCGGCTGCGGGGCGTGGGCATCGCCTGCTTCGTGCTGATGGGCGGCTTCGGTCCGTCGCGTGCCGCGATCGACGCGGGCATGACGTTCGGCGGGCACGAGTCGGCGGTGGTGCGGCTCGACGCGGACGGCGGCGTGACGCTCTCGATCGGCATGCCGACGCAGGGGCAGGGCATCGAGACGGCGCTCGCGCAGGTGTGCGCGGAGGCGCTGGGGCTCGACCCGCGCCGCGACGTGCGGCTCGTCAGCCAGGACACGGCGACGACCCCGTACAGCCCGGTGGGGGCGATCGCGAGCCGCGGCGCCGCCGTCGGCGGCAGCGCCGTCGCGCTCGCGGCGCGCACGCTCGCCGGGCACGTCCGCGCGCGGGCGGCCGAGCGGCTCGGGATCGAGCCGGCGGCGGTCGCGCTGCGGGCGGGCGCGGCGGCGGCCGCGGCCGGCGGCGAGGCGATCGCACTCGCCGACCTGGCGCAGGACGGCCCGCCGCTCGAGGGGCGGGCCACCGTCGACCCGGCGGCGGAGACGTTCTCCTACGGCGCGCATGTCGCGGTCGTCGACGTCGATCCCGGCACGGGCGCGGTCGAGCTCGTGCGCTACGCCGCGGTCAGCGACTGCGGGACGCAGATCAACCCGGCGATCGTGCGCGGCCAGGTGGAGGGCGGGGTCGTGCAGGGCATCGGCGGCGCGCTCATGGAGGAGCTCCGGTTCGCCCCCGACGGACAGCCGCTCACGCAGACGCTGTTCGAGTACGCGATCCCGACGGCCGCCGACGTCCCGCGCGTCGACACCGCGTTCCTGGAGACGCCGACCGACCGTACGGCGACCGGCGCGCGCGGCGGCGGCGAGATCGGGATCATCGGGCCCGGCGCGGCGATCGCCGGCGCCGTGTGGAACGCGATCGGCGGTTCGGTCGCGCCGACGGCGCTGCCGCTCACGCCGGAGCGCGTGCGCGCGCTCGTCCGCGCGCGCGACGCCGCCGCGCCCGGCGCTCGGCCCGCGTGGCTGGACCGGCGCGCCGGGGCGGGAGCCGCGCCGTGACCGCGGGACGCGCCGGCATCGACACCGGGGGGACGTTCGCGGACGTGGTGGGCCACGATCCGGCGACGGGCCGGCTGTCGTTCGCCAAGCTGCCGCGCAGCGCGGGCGCCGACGCGCTCGCGGCCGCGCTGCCCGGGCTCGGCGTGGGACCAGGCGCCACCGTGGTCCATGGCACCACCCACGTCACCAACGCCATCCTCGAGGGACGGATCGCGCGCACGGCGCTCGTCACCACCGCCGGGTTCGCCGACGTGCTCGAGATCGGCCGGCAGGCCCGTGAGCACCTCTACGACCTCACCGTCCCCGCGCGGGCCGCGCCGGTCGTCGCCCGCGCCGACGTCGTCGAGGTGCGCGAGCGGCTCGCCCACGACGGCGCCGTCCTGCACGCGCTCGACGCGGCCGAGGTCCGCCGCGTCGCTCGCGCGTTGGCGCAGCTCGACGTCGAGGCGGTCGCGGTGTGCCTGCTCCACGCCTACGCGAACGGCGCCCACGAGGTGCGCCTCGGCGAGGCGATCGCCGGGGAGCTCCCCGTCTCGCTCTCCCACCTCGTCGCCGCCGAGGCGCGCGAGTACGAGCGCGCGTCGTCGACGGCGCTGAACGCGGCCGTGCTCGGCGGCACAGCCGCCTACCTCGACGAGCTCGAGGCCGCGGTGGAGCGGCACGTCCCGGGGGCGAAGCTGTTCGTCGTGCTCTCGTCGGGCGGCATGGTGCCGGTCGCGGCCGTCCGCGCCCTGCCGCTCGCCACCGTGATGTCGGGTCCCGCCGCGGGCGTCGCCGCGTCCGCGCGGCTCGCGCGCCGGCTGCGGCTCGACCGCGCGGTGACGTTCGACATGGGCGGCACGAGCACCGACGTGGCGCTGCTGCTCGACGGCGCGGTCGCGACCGCCCGCGAGCGCAAGGTCGGCGGGCACGTCGTGCGGCTGTCGGCGGCGGCGGTCGAGAGCATCGCGGTCGGCGGCG
>DATHJG010000493.1:0-2585 GCA_035489875.1 Solirubrobacteraceae bacterium
GGCGAGCACCGTGTCGAGGTCGGTCTCGGCGAGGACGGGCACATCGAGCGCGGCGCCGGGGAGCCGCTCCGCACGCAGCTTGATCTGCGCGGCCGACTCCTCGCCGGAGACGTAGAGCGTGCGCCGCCCGGCGCCCGCCAGGTTGCCGAGCGCCATCGACGTGAGCGTGGACTTGCCGATCCCGGGCGAGCCGCCGAGCAGCACCAGCGAGCCGGGGACGAGGCCGCCGCCGAGCACGCGGTCGAGCTCTCCGATGCCGGTCTGCAGCCGCGCGACCTGGATGGCCTGGACCTCGGCGAGGCGGACGGGCCGGACCGCTTCTCCCGGCTCGGCCGACCGCCCGCCGCCGCCGCCGCCGCGGCGGGCGGGCGCGGGGGCGCGCTTCTCCTCGGCGAGCGTGTTCCACTCGCCGCAGCCGGCGCAGCGCCCGTGCCATTTGGGCTCCTCGTGGCCGCAGGCCGAGCAGGTGAAGACGGTCGTGAGACGTGCCATGGTCGTATGACCGTAGGCGGAGGTGCGGACGGGTTCGCCCCCGGCGAATCGATACGGCGGTGCGCGGGGAACGATCGGACTCGGGGCCCCGAGTGGGCGCACGAGGCATCCGGAGTGGCGCCCAGTCCGCGCTTCCCGGTGAACTCCTGGATACTTGCCCCGATGGGCAGGTTCGGAGCGACCGCGACGGCGCCATCCGCCGACGCGTTCTTGCGCATGCGCTTCACGGCCCTTGGGCGCTTCATCGTCGGAGCCTTCACCGCGGGGGCGCTGAAGGGTTGACGGCGCTGACGCCCGCGCAGCGCCGGGACTGGCTCGGCGTCCGCATCGAGGAGCTGGGCGGCTGGTTGCATCGCGCCTGGGTCGACGTGGAGGACTGGTCCTTCGACGGCCGCGCGATCGGCCTCGGGTCCCCATGGCCGGAGCGGTCCGGGGTACGTCGACTCGAGCATCCGCAGATCGCGCCTCCGGCCGCGTGGCCGGCGTCCGAGCGGCGGCTGCTGCTGGATCTCGGCGGCGAGGGACTGCTGCGGCTGGACTACGCCGGCGGCGTCAAGGCGGCGTTCGGCCTGGACGCCGAGCACAAGGCCTTCCCGCTGCGCGACGAGCCGTTCTCGATTGCGGTCGACGTCGTGGCGCGGCTGCCGTTCGGGATGCCCAATCGCGATCCGCGGCTCGCGCTGGCGCGCGTCGTCCACGTGGACACGCAGCTCGAGCGGCTCGTACGGCGACTGGCGCTGGTCCACGAGGCGGCGGAGGAGCTGGACGGCCACGACGCGGCGCCGGCGCTGGTCGAGGCGGCGGCTCGCGCGCTGCGGCGCCTGGACTGGCCGAGCGCCACCGGCGACTACGTCGCCCGCCAGGCCGAGTCGCCGCTGCTCCGCAACGTGTGGGAGCTGCCGGCGGGCCTCGACCCTCACCCGCCTGGGCTCGACGACCATGCGCGCGCGTCCGTGGCCGCCGCCGCCGAGGTGCTCGATCGCGAGCTCACCGCGCTCTCCGAGCGCCATCCACCGGCGGGCGCGCTACTGCTGACCGGGCACGCCCACCTCGACCTGGCCTGGCGCTGGCCGCTCGCCGAGACGCGGCGCAAGGCGCAGCGCACGCTGTGGACCCAGGTCGGGCTGCTCGAGCGCCATCCCGAGCTGCACTTCAACCAGTCGACCGCGCAGGTCTACGCGTTCCTCGAGGAGGACGACCCCGAGCTACTGCAGCGGCTCTCCGCGCTCGCGGCCGGGAGGCGCCTCGAGCCGATCGGCGGCATGTGGGTGGAGCCCGACTGCAACATGCCGGCCGGCGAGTCGCTCGTGCGGCAGCTGCTGTACGGGCAGCGCTGGTTCCGGCGCCGGTTCGGCGCGTATCACACCGTCTGCTGGATGCCGGACTGCTTCGGGTTCACCGCAGCGCTCCCGCAGCTGCTCCTCGGCGCGGGCATCCGCCACTTCCTCACGATCAAGCTCTCGTGGTCGGAGACGAACCGCTTCCCGTACGACCTGTTCTGGTGGGAAGGGCTCGACGGCAGCCGGGTGCTGGCGCACATGTTCGACAACCCGGAGTCGGGCTACAACGGCCTGGTAGGGCCGCGGGCGGCGCTCGGGACGTGGCGCGGCTACCGCGGCCGCGGCGTGCACCCCGAGAGCCTGCTGTCGGTCGGCTACGGCGACGGCGGCGGCGGGCCGACCGAGGACATGGTGGAGCGCGCGCGGGCGCTCCACGGGTTCCCGGCACTGCCTGCGCAGCGGTTCGGGCGCGTGGACGAGTTCTTCGAGCGAGCCGAGGCGGCCGTGGACGGACGCTCGCTCCCCGTCTGGTCGGGCGAGCTGTACCTCGAGCTGCACCGCGCGACGCTCACGACGCAGGGACGTACCAAGCGCCTGCACCGGCGCGCCGAGCATGACCTCGTCGCGGCGGAGGCGCTGGCCGCACTCTGCACGCTGGCCGGCGGCGCCGAACCCGCGTCGCTCGAGGAGCTGTGGCGCGTACTGCTGCGCAACGAGTTCCACGACATCCTGCCCGGCTCGAGCATCGGCGAGGTCTACGAGGAGGCCGAGCGCGAGCTCGGCGACGTCGTGGCCGGCGCCGCGGAGGCGATG
>DATHJG010000494.1:0-2152 GCA_035489875.1 Solirubrobacteraceae bacterium
CTGCGCGACTCGGGCGCCGAGATCCACGACGGAGACACGCTTCAGTACGGCTATTGGTCGGTGCGCTTCACCGCGTCGCCGGACGCGATCGAGCTCTGGGAGCGAGACGACGACTACTCCGGGTACGTGCGAGGCGTCGACCGGGCCGTGCGGTTCTGGACCGCGCAGTGGGAAGCGTGCGTGGAGCGTGGCTCGGGCTTCGACCCGCCCCACGCCGACGGTCTTGCGGTCGCGGCGAAGGACATCTTCACCGCGCCGCGGCTCAACGCGATCCGCTATGAAGCGCGTGAGCACACCACCGGCTGGTGGTTTCTCACCGATTCATTCACGGGCGACCTCGAGCAGATGGCGCCGCAACACTTGCACCACCTGACTGCCCATTACCCGGTACTTGCCCGACATCTCGCGCTCGATGTCGGATGGGTTGTGCACTGGGACGGCAAGCAGGTGAAGACGGGCTGGAAGCCCACCGAGGACGGCGAGAGTTAGCTAGAGGGTTCGCTTTGTTCTCCCATAACGCCGACGGCTGGGCCATCCGAGCGGGATCGGGACACACGGTGGTCCGCGCCGACAAGCGGGCGAAGTCGTACCACCGTTCCGGATCCGCCGCGGCCGTGTAGCCGCTGGTCTGGCTCGATGGCGAGCTCGGCGTCGTGCCGGAAGGGTGCGTCCAGCCACTGCGCCATCGGTCGCTCGAGCTCTGCATTTCGCTCCAGACCCGTCCCTCATCACACAAGGAGGCGGGACGGGTTGCCGTGTCGTGTTCGGAAGTGGAGGGTTGAGCGGCGAGGTCGCCTTCGCCGTGGATCCCACTACGCTGAGCATGTTCCACGACGAGTTGGTCCGCCTGTCTCCTGCGTAGGAGGCCGTGCGACTGGGTGACCGAGTGTCGACGAGCGCGAGCGGCGCGGGCCGCAGGTAGTCTCGATTCGTCGGATGCCCGGGTTCGCGAGGCCCCGCGGGAGCGGATGACCTCGCTGTCGTCGTCCATGTCGCGGGCGGAGCTGCTCGACAAGCGCGACGGGGCGCAGACCGGAGCCTCCGGGAACGAGTTGTCGAACCGCAACCGCTCGCGGGCGAGCGCGTCGATCGCCGGCGTGCGTGGCGCAACCTGCTCGACTGAGGCTCCTAGGACGACGCGGCGATGCCGAGGGAATCGGCGCCGACGACCTTCGGCGCGCCGTCCTGGTAGAAGACGTCGAGCTCGGCGATGGTGAAGCCGGCCGCGGTGAGCAGCTCGACGACGGGCCGCGTCAGGTGGCATCCGCCGAAGACCCGCTTCTGGATCGGCTCGAGGCGTCGCTGCCACCGGCGCACCGGCTCGTCCGGGGCGAGCCCGTGCTCGACGAAGTGCAGCGTCCCGCCCGGCTTGAGGACACGACGCAGCTCGCGCAGCGCGGCGGCGACGTCCGGGATGGTGCACAGCGTCCAGGTGGAGAGGGCGGTGTCGAAGCTGTCGTCCGCGAGCGGGAGCGACTGGCCGTCCAGTCCGGACCGCCGCACCGGGACGCTCGTCTCGCCGAGGCGCTTGCCGGCCAGCTTCCAGCCGAGGTCGACCGGCTCCACCGCGGCGACCTGCGCGATCGAGTCCGGATAGAACGGGATGTTGAGTCCCGAGCCGAAGCCGATCTCGACCACGTCGCCCGCGAGGCCCGCGCAGACCCGGCGTCGCAGAGGCTCCGTCGCCTTCATCGCGCACGAGACGTTGATGATCCGCGGGAGGACGTGCTCGCCATACAGTCCCATGTCTGCCTCCTCAGCCGCCCCGACGTTTCGCTTCGCACGGCATTCGGGCGAGTGACCACGATACGCCGAACGCGGCGCGGTGCTTCCAGGGTCTAGGCCGAGCTGTTCCATCGGGCAGCATCCTGCCCGTCCGGTCGGGGCGAACATCTTCGAGGCGCTGACGACCGCCCCCGACCGACAAGCAACGGCAGAAGCTGGGATGCACATCGCACTCTCGAGGAAGGAGCGCGCACATCGACGTGGGAAGCGAGCCGACCGCTGTGCCGCAGTCGGATAGCGAGCTGGAGCAGCTCTTCGATCTGTCGCTCGACCTCCTCTGCATCGCCGGTTTCGACGGCTACTTCAAGCGGGTGAACCGGGCGGTCGAGCGCACCCTCGGCTATCCGAACGAGGAGCTGCTGTCCCG
>DATHJG010000495.1:0-9383 GCA_035489875.1 Solirubrobacteraceae bacterium
GTTCGCGGCGCAGTCGGGCAAGCAGGCCGCGGAGACCCGGACTATGACGGTGGCTGGCTGCACCCCGCCGCCGCGGGCGTCGGCGCGGATCACGCGCCTGCGCACCGGCCGCCCGACCGTGCGGTTCACGGTCACGGCCGCCCCGAACGCTCCCGAGCTGCGCCAGGTGCGCCTCCGCCTGCCCGACGCGCTGCGCACGCAGCCCAAGCGCGCCCCGCGCGGCGTGCGCGCGACCACTGGCGCCGGCCGGCTGGCCCAGAGGGCGAGCTCACTCACCCGCGGCGCGCTCCTCCTCACGCTCCCGCCCGCGACCCGCACGATCACCGCGACGCTCTCCAAGGGCACGGTGCGCGTAAGCCGCAAGATCGCGCGGGCGAAGAAGCCGAAGGCCCAGTCGCTTCGCATCACCGTCATCGACGCCGACGGCCCGCGCCCGTCGAAGACGCTGAAGCTCCGCCCGCGCCGCCGCTGAACCCGCGCGCATAGACTCCTCGGGGCCATGCGCGAGAGAGCCCTCGAGACGAACGAAGAGAAGCTGGCCCGGCTGCAGGAGCTGCGCGACTCCGCCATCCATCACGCCTCCGCGACGGCGGTGGAGAAGCAGCACGCGAAGGGCAAGTACACGGCCCGCGAGCGGATCGAGAAGCTGCTCGACCCCGGCTCGTTCCAGGAGCTCGACACGTACGTGCGCCACCGCACGCACGACTTCGAGATGGACAAGTCGCGGCCCTGGGGCGACGCGGTCGTGACCGGCCACGGGACGATCGACGGGCGCCGCGTGTGCGTGTTCAGCCAGGACTTCACCGTCTTCGGCGGCTCGCTCGGCGAGGTCATGAGCGAGAAGATCTGCAAGGTGATGGACCTGGCCGCCAAGATCGGCTGCCCGGTCGTCGGCATCAACGACTCCGGCGGCGCGCGCATCCAGGAGGGCGTCGTCTCGCTCGGCGCGTACGGCGACGTGTTCGCGCGCAACGTGCAGTGCTCGGGCGTGATCCCGCAGATCAGCCTGATCATGGGCCCGTGCGCGGGCGGCGCGGTCTACTCGCCCGCCATCACCGACTTCATCCTGATGGTCAAGGAGACGTCGCACATGTTCATCACCGGCCCCGACGTGATCAGGACGGTGACGGGCGAGGAGGTCGAGTTCGAGGAGCTCGGCGGGGCGATGAGCCACAACACCAGGTCCGGCGTCGCGCACTTCGCGTTCGACGACGAGGACCACTGCCTCGAGGACGCACGCTACCTGCTGTCGTTCCTGCCGCAGAACAACCTCGAGTCGCCGCCGCACGTCCAGTCGTCCGACGACCCCTCCCGGATGGACGCCGCGCTCGACACCGTCGTCCCGGACAGTCCGAACAAGCCGTACGACATGCGCGACGTCGTGCGGCTCACGGTCGACGACGGCGAGTTCCTCGAGGTGCAGGAGCACTTCGCGACCAACATCGTCTGCGGCTTCGCGCGGCTCAACGGCGCGACGATCGGCGTCGTCGGCAACCAGCCGCGCTCGATGGCGGGCGTGCTGGACATCGACGCGTCGGTCAAGGCCGCGCGCTTCGTGCGCACGTGCGACGCGTACAACATCCCGCTGCTCACGCTGGTCGACGTCCCGGGCTTCCTCCCCGGCACGACGCAGGAATGGGGCGGGATCATCCGCCACGGCGCGAAGCTCCTCTACGCCTACACGGAGGCGACCGTGCCGAAGATCACGCTCATCACGCGCAAGGCCTACGGCGGGGCCTACGACGTCATGGCCTCCAAGCACATGCTCGCCGACTTCAACTTCGCCTGGCCGACCGCCGAGATCGCGGTGATGGGGCCGGAGGGAGCGGTGAACATCATCCACCGCCGCGACATCGCCGGCTCGCCGACGCCGGAGCAGCGGCGCGGCAAGCTGATCGACGACTACAAGGCGCGCTTCGCGAACCCCTACTCGGCGGCCGAGCGCGGGTACATCGACGACGTGATCCTCCCGCACGAGACGCGCCCGAAGCTGATCGCCGCGCTGGAGACGCTGCGGACCAAGCGCGTGCAGGGCCCGAAGCGCAAGCACGGCAACATCCCGCTCTGACCTGGACCGGGCGGACGGCGGCCTGCCACGACGGGCGGTCTCGGCCGTCCGTTGGGACAGCGGGCCGCGGTCGGTCCCGCGCCCACCATCGGAGCGTGCAGCCGATGGACCGCATGGGCATCCGCCCCCTCGCCGCCTGGCCCGGCCTGTGCCGGCCGCGGCCGGCGCCATGATCCGGCTGCGCGTCATCGTCTGCGATGTCCAGCCGATCGTCCGCGAGGGCGTCGCGCAGATCCTGCGCGACGGCGGCTTCGACGTGGTGGCCACGGCGGCCGACGCGGACGACCTCGTCCGCAAGGCGCGCGCGCACCGGCCGGACGTCGTCGTCACCGACATCCGCATCCCGCCCTACAACGGCGACGGCGGCCTCCGCGCGGCCAAGACCATCCGCCGGGAGCTCTCCGAGACCGCGGTCCTGGTCCTCTCGCAGCGGGTCGAGACGCAGGAGGCCAGGGAGCTCGTCGGCGAGTGCGCCTCCGGCATCGGCTACCTCGTCAAGCAGCACGTGGTCGACCTCGCGACGCTGACCGACGCGGTCCGGCGCGTGGCGGGCGGCGGCTCGGCGCTCGACCCCGACGTGGTCGAGCGCCTGGTCGCGCATGGGCGCGTCGAGGACAAGCTGAGCCGGCTGACGCCGCAGGAGCGCCGTGTCCTCGCCCTGATGGCCGGAGGGCGCTCGAACAGGGGCATCGCGGAGGAGCTCGTCGTGAGCGTGGCCGCCGTCGAGCGGCACGTCACCCACATCTTCCACAAGCTCGACCTGCACCAGACGCCGGATCAGCACCGCCGCGTGCTCGCCGTGCTGCACTACCTGGGGGACCCGGCGACCGACGTGCCACCGGCGCGCTGATCGCGCGAGGCGGCGAGCATCTGCTCGATGAGCTCGGCCTCGCGCGCCTCGGCCTCCTCCGGGCTGATCTCGCCGTTCGCCAGGGCCGCGGACAGCTCCTCGATCGCGCGCGCCGGCGAGGTCGCTTCAGCCCGCTCGCGCTCCGCCTCGTCGATCAGGATCTGCGCGAGCCACCCCACGCCGCGCACCGGCGCGAACGGCAGCAGGAACACCTCGCGGATCAGTCCCATCACGCGTCCTCGTCGCGGAGCGACACGTCCGTGAACGAGTACGGCGGCAGCGGGCCGACGTACCGGAACGCGAGCTCGTTCTGGAGGGCCGCGCTGAGCTCGCCGATCTCGGCGTCGAGCGCCGAACGGCGGTCACGGCGGACGAGCAGTTGCGCGCTGAGCGCGACGCGCTCGCTGCTCGGCGGCTCGACCACGATGTCCTCGGGCACCGGGGACAGCGCGTCCAGCAGCGCGGACTCGACCTCGGCGCGCCGTTCCTCGACCGCCTTGGCGATGCGCTCCCCGACCTCGACGAGCAGGGGATCCGTCTCCGATTCGGCGGCGACGCGGACGGCGGCGCTCTCGCGGGCCAGGTCGGGGTTGGCGGCCAGGACGTCGCGCAGCAGCGCGTCCTTGGCGTAGTACGCCTTCACGCTCATCTGGACGTCGCCTTCGAGCGCCGCCATCAGGTCGCCCAGCTCGGCTGCGTAGCGGGCGAGCACGTCCCGGCGGACGCGATCGTCGCCGTCCATGACGTGGCCGAACCGCATCGGGAGCGTCGTCCCGCGATCGATGGCCTGCTCGAGGACGCGCGAGTGCGCCTCGAGGTCCTCGGGGCGGCCCGGTACGACGTCAGGTGCCAGGTCGCTCACCAGCGCGGCGAAGCTGCCTTCGACGACGGTCCGGACCAGGCGCCCGTCGAGTCCGCGGACCGGCGGCCAGTGCGCCGCGTCGGCAGCGGGGATGGCGCCGTAGACGTACACCGGGTGCTCGTACACCGGGTACTCGCCGGGCTGCTCCGTCGTGTGCAGTCCCGTACGGGCGAGATCGCTCATCGCTCCCGCTCCCGGTCGGCGCCGACCCGCTCGTCCCCGCGATCGATGAGCGGCTGCGGCGCGTCCTCGGCCTGGCCGACCTGCGCCTTCGACCGGGCGGCGGCCACGCCGTAGATGAGCTCCGGGAGGCCGGGCTTGTGGCCGGCCTCGATGCCCAGGCGGCCGGCGGCCTCGGCGAAGCGGATGTAGGTGTCCACGCTGGCCACGACCATGCGCGCATCGATCGTGAGGAGCTCGATCCCGACGAGCGAGACGCGGATGTAGATGTCGATGACCAGCCCCTTCTCGAGGATCAGGCCGACGACGTCGGCGAGCGTCCCGCGGGCCGCGGCTTCGCGGGATGCGGCCGTGGAGAGGACGGACACGATCTCGACGGTAGGCCGGGCGCTCTGGGCCCGCAATGAGGCCTGCTCAAGTTCCGCGTGCGGGCGCGCTCCAGCATCGGACGTCGGGTTTTCCGCGGCGGGCAGGCGTGCCCGCCCCCGCCCCACACTAGGTCGGCTGCGCGCCCATCGCCAGGCGCTCCCGCACCCGGCGGCTGCGGACGCGCGCCACCGCATAGGCGAGCGCGCCGGCAAGGAGCGGCGGGCCGACGATCGCGTACGCGGGCAGGTCGAGCCCGGTCTTGGACGCGACGGCGAGCGCGGACGCGAGCATCGCGCACCCGAGCGCGGGGCGCAGACCGCCCGCCGGGACGTGGTGCACCAGCCGCTCGCCGACGATCACGCCGGGGATCGAGCCGACCAGGATGTTCGCCATCAGCCCGTAGTCCACGTTGCCGCCGATGACGTGGGCGATGCCGGCGGCCCAGAGCAGCACGGCGGCGTGGAACACGTCCGTCCCCACGACGCGGTGGGGGGTGAGCCGGAAGACGAGGATCAGCGCGAGCCCGATCAGCGCGCCGCTGCCGACCGACGTGACGCCCAGGATGAAGCCGAGCACGCTTCCGAGCCCGACCGCGAGCATCTTGGTGCGCCGCCCGAGCGGGACGCTGTCGCGCTCGCGCTCCACCACGCGCGGCATGAACGTCGCGCGGGCGAGCGTCACGACCGCCGTGAACGTCAGCGCTCCGGCGACGCCCCAGAGGAGCGCCTCGTCGGGCGGCGACGGCAGCAGCTCGACGAGGACGACGCCGCCGATCGCGCCGGGCACGCTGCCGAGGGCGAGCCACAGCGAGATGCCCAGGTCCACCGTCCCGCTGCGCAGGTGCCGCCACCCGCCGACGGTCTTCGTCAGCGCGCCGTACGCGATGTCGGTCCCGACCGCGACGTGGGGCTGGGTGCCGATCACGATCAGCAGCAGCGGCGTCATCAGGGAGCCGCCGCCGATGCCCGTCAGCCCGACCAGCACGCCGACGCCCAGGCCGAACAGGATGATCAGCGGATCCATGGAGCGTGGCAAAGTAGCACTAAGCCGGTCGAGATAGGCGGCTTTGACGGGGCGTTGACACGGGCTCCGCCGCGCTGAGTAGGCTCACGCCGTCCACGCGAGGAGAGAGGTCAGCCGTCCATGCACTCACGCCGCCAGTTCCTGGCACGCTCTGGCGCCGCGGGCGCCGCGATCCTCGCACCCCAGGCGCTGCTGTCCGCGTCCGCGGGGGCGCAGGCCCGGAGCGTGCTCCCGTCCGGCGCGTTCGCGGAGGGCGTCGCGTCCGGCGACCCGGGCCCGAAGGCGATGACGCTCTGGACGCGCGTCGCCGACCTCGAGCGCAAGGGCGGCGTGCGGCTGGAGGTGGCGCGGGACAAGGGCTTCCGCCACGTCGTCGCGCGCCAGACGGTCACGACCGCGCCCGACCTCGGCGGCAGCGTGAAGGCGCGCGTGACCGGCCTGGCGCCGTATGAGCAGTACTTCTACCGCTTCGAGACCAAGAGCAGCGAGAGCGCCGTCGGGCGCTTCCGCACGGCCCCGCCGGCCGGTTCGCGGCAGGAGCTCAACTTCGCGTTCTTCTCCTGCCAGGACTTCACGCACGGCTTCTACAACGCGCACGAGGTGATGGCGCGGGAGGACCTCGACTTCGTCGTCTGCCTCGGCGACTACATCTACGCCGAGACCTACCACACGATCGCGGGCGGGACCGCGGTGCGCGACGACCCGATCGGCAGCCAGGGCTACTCGGCCAGCGTCACGCGGATGGCGACGACGCTCGACCACTACCGCGAGAAGTACGCGCTCTATCGCCAGGACGCCGCGCTGCGCAAGGTCCACGCGCAGGCCCCGATGATCGTCATCTGGGACGACCACGAGGTGCAGGACAACTACGCCGGCGCCGCGCCCGGCGGCGGCCTCCCGCCCGAGCAGGGCTGGTCCGACGCGCGCCGGGCCGCGGGCTATCGCGCGTGGTTCGAGTCGATGCCGACGTACGCCGGCCGGCGCGACCGCATCTACCGCTCGCTGCGGTTCGGCAAGACGCTCGACCTGTTCCTGCTCGACCAGCGCCAGTACCGCGACGACCAGCCCTGCGGCGACGCGACCGCTCCCGCCTGCCCCGAGCTGAACCAGCCGCGCGACCTGCTCGGCCGCACGCAGATGAGCTGGATCAAGAAGGAGCTCCAGGCATCGAACGCGGCGTGGAAGGTGATCGGCAACGAGGTGATGATGATGCCGGCCAAGGTGACCGGCGACGCCTACGTGCAGTTCGACTCCTGGCAGGGCTACCCCGGCGAGCGCGAGGAGCTGCTGACCCACATCGACCGCAAGCGGATCCGCGACGTCGTCTTCGTCACCGGCGACATCCACACGTTCATCGCCGGCGACGTGAAGACGCAGAACGGGAGCGGCAAGACCGTCGCGCTGGAGTTCGTCGGCGGCTCGATCACGTCGACCAACTTCGGCGAGACCGACCTCCCCATCGGCGGCGGCAACGTGATCAAGGGCAACGACGCGAGCCCGAGGACCGACCCCGGCATCATCGACGCGCTGCGCGGCATCAACCCGTGGGTCGACCAGGCGGAGTTCGACCACCACGGGTTCGGGCTCGTCCGTGCGACGCCCACGTCGTTCGACGTCACGCTCAAGCGCGTCTCGACGATCAAGTCGCGCTCGACGGCGACCCTCTCCGACAAGGGCTTCCGCTATCGAGTCGAGCGCGGGCAGCGCTCGATCAAGGGCGTCAACGGCTAGAGCGAGATCTCCTGCGCATCCACGCGGCCGGCCTGCCAGGCCGCGTGGGCGGCGATCGCGATCGCCAGGTCCTGGATCGCGAGGCCGGTGGAGTCGAACAGCGTGATCGCGTCGTCGTCCGGCCGCCCCGGCGCCGCGCCCGCGAGCACCGCGCCGAGGTCGGTCACCGCGTCGCGCTCCACCACGCCCGCCTCCACGGCGCCCGTCAGCTCGCCGCCGTGCGACGCCTGCGCCCACTCGTCGCAGAACAGCGTGCAGCGCGCGACCGCGTCGATGCTCGCCTCCGCCTTGCCCGGGCCGTCGGCGCCGAGCATGTTGAGGTGCAGCCCGGGCCGCAGGTCGCGCTCCTGCACCACCGGCTCGTGGCCGGGCGTCACGCAGCACACGACGTCGCACGCCAGCGCCTCCGCGCGGTCGCCGGCGCGCCAGCCGAGCTCCCGCGCCAGTGCCGCGGCCGCCTCCGGCCGCGGGTCGGCGCACACGCCGGGCCCGTAGCCCGCCGCCGCCAGGCAGCGCGCCGCCCACGCACCGTGCAGCCCGCAGCCGATCACGCCGACCGTCGCGGCGCCCGGCCGGGCGAGCGCCTGGGCCGCGACCGCCGCGACCGCGCCGGTCCGCAGCGCCGTGACCGCGCGCGCGTCGAGCAGCATCCGCGGCGCGCTGGTCGCCGCGTCGGACAGGCAGACGACGCCCATCACCGTCGGCAGCCCGTGCATGCCCGGATTGCCGGGGAACGACGAGATCCACTTGAGCATCGCGAACCCGCCGCCGAGCGCGGGCATCGCCCGGAAGTCGCCGTGCGGCGGGGACTCGAGGTAGATCTTGGACGGCATCGTCCACTCGCCGGCGTGGTGCGCCGCGAACGCGGCGCGCACGTGCTCGATCGCCTGCGCCGGCGAGACGGCGGCGAGCACGGCGTCGTGGCCGAGGACGGGTACTACCACGGGCTCCGGGCGTCGGGCGCGAGCCCGACGGCCTCGAGCCTGGCCGCGCGCAGCCACGGATCGGGGGCGGGATCCGGCGGCGCGGCGGGCGGCAGCGTGTCGCGCAGGAACTGCTCGACGGCGGCGATCACCGCCGCGGCCTCCTCGGGGGAGGCCGACGACCCTTCGATCCGCAGTCGCGGGCGCCGGTTCACGCCCGCAACCTTAGTTCAGACCGCGCACTCGCCTTCGCCGCGGATGACCTGGAACGGGACCTTGCGGTTCCAGTCGATGAAGTGGTTCATCGTCTCCAGGCCGAACTCCACCGGCATGGCGAGGTCGCGGACCTGGTCCTCGAACGCGGTCGTCCCGACCCGCGCGGCGTACGCGTTGAACGCCTCGCCGTCCTCGCGCTCGGCCTCGTAGTTGCGCAGCCAGCGCTCGACGGCCTCGGGCACGCGCTTCGCGGGCAGGCGGACCTTCAGGCGCGCGCCGTACGCGATCTCGCCGCCTTCGTAGTTGCCGCCGATGTGCGCCACGTAAGCGGGGATCGTGTGCTGGCCGACCTTGATCGACGCGCCGTAGAACCCGATGTTGCCGATGTGGTGCTGGCTGCAGCCGTTCGGGCAGCCCGACATCTTGATGTGGATCCGGCGTGTCAGCGGGTCGGTGATGTTCATCGACTCGATCCGCTCCTGCACGGCCCGGTTGAGCCCCATGGAGCTCGTGATCCCGAGCTTGCACGAGTCCGTCCCCGGGCAGGAGACGACGTCGTTGATCTCGTCCGAGCCGGCGTCGCCGAGCCCGAGCTCGCGCAGCCGCTGCCAGACGTCGTAGACCGCCTCGTCGCGCACCCAGCGCAGCAGCAGGTTCTGGTGCACGGTCGTGCGGGCGTAGCCGCCCGAGTACTCGCGCATGATCGCCGCCAGCCCGCGGAACTGCTCGGGCGTGAGGTCGCCGCGGACGACCTTGACCTGGACCGCGGAGAAGCCGGCCTGGCGCTGCGGCTCCACGTTCGCCTCGAGGAAGCGGGCGAACTCCGAGCCGTCGCCGTTGGGGGAGCCGTAGCCGACCGGCGGCGCCGGGGCGTTCGCCTCCTCGTCGTGGACGAACAGGCGGTGATCGACCGAGAAGTCCCGCTCGGCGACCCAGTCGCCCTGCAGCTCTTCGTCGACCATCCGGCGCACCTCTTCGATGCCGACCTTGTCGACCAGCACCTTGATGCGGGCGCGCGCGCGGTTCACGCGCAGCCAGTCCTGGCGGTCGAAGATGCGGAAGACCGCCTCGGCCCACTTGAGGTACTCGCCGTCGTCGGCGGTCACGAAGTCGACCAGCGTCGGCGCGATGCGCGGCATGATCGACGTGCCGCCGCCGACC
>DATHJG010000496.1:0-4545 GCA_035489875.1 Solirubrobacteraceae bacterium
GTCGGGCGCGACGCCCGGCGCGACCGCGCGGCGGAGCGCGACGAGCGCGCGGCGGCCGCTCGAGGGCGGCAGCAGCCGCGTCACGGGCGCGCCACAGGTCAGCAGGGCGACGCGGCCGGCCCGCCGCACGACGCGCTCGCCGCCGCGCTGCGCCGGCTTGGCCGCGTCGCTCGCGGTCCGGGCCTCGTCGTGGTGGTCTCCGACTTCCGCGAGGGCGTGCCTGATGAGGGGCTCGTACACCGTGACGACGACGGCATCGGCGCGGACGGACGTCGTGGCGTCGCCGGCCGCGACGACGACGGCATCGGCGCGCACGGACGTCGCGATCTCGCCGGCCCTGCCGCGCGGCCCGAGTGGGCGCGCGCGCTGCGCGCGCTCGGCGCGCGCCATGACCTGCTCGCCGTCGAGGTCGTCGACCCGCGCGAGGGAGAGCTGCCGGACGCCGGTCAGCTCGTGCTCGTCGACCCGGAGACCGGGCAGCGGCTGGAGGCCGACACGACGAGCGCCACGCTGCGCCGCCGCTTCGCGGCGGCCGAGCTCGCGCGGCGCGACGAGCTGAAGTCGGCGTTGCGCCGCGCGGGCGCGCGGCACGTCGAGCTGTCCACCGACGGCGACTGGCTGCGCGCGCTGGGACGGGCGCTGCGATGAGCTTCCAGGCCCCGTTCTTCCTGCTCGGCATCGCCGCCGTCCCGCTGGCGCTCGCGGCGCTCGCGCTCGCGCGCCGGCGCCCCGACCGCTACGCCGTCCGCTTCCCCGCGCTGCCCACGCTCGCCGCCGTCACGCCGCGCGCCGGCATGTGGCGCCGCGCCGTGCCGACCGGGCTCCTCTGCCTCGCCCTCGCCGTGCTCGCGATCGCGCTGGCCCGGCCCGAGGCGACCGTCGCGGTGCCCGTCGAGCGGGCGTCGGTCGTGCTCGTCACCGACACGTCGGGCTCGATGGAGGCGACCGACGTCGAGCCGTCGCGGCTCGCGGCCGCACAGGCGGCCGGCCTCCGCTTCCTGGACCGCGTCCCGGACGAGCTGCAGGTCGGGCTGGTCGCCTACTCGGACGCGCCGCACACGGTGCTGCGCCCGACGCAGGACCGCGAGCCGGTCCGCGCGGCGCTCGACGGCCTGCGGGCCGAGGGCGCGACCGCGACCGGCGACGCGCTCACCAGTGCCCTCCGCGCGCTGGGCGAGCGCGGCGACAACGCCCCGCCCGCGGCCGTGGTGCTGCTCTCCGACGGCGCGAACACGGCGGGCCGGGACCCGGTCGAAGCGGCAACCGCGGCGCGCAGCGCCGGCGTGCCGGTCTACACCGTGGCGCTCGGCACGACGACCGGCCAGGTCACGACGCCAGACGGCCGCACGCTCGCCGTGCCGCCCGACCCCGCCACCCTGCGGGAGATGGCGCAGGCGTCCGGCGGCGTGGCATTCGCGGCGGAGGACGCCGGGGCGCTCGACCAGGTCTACGAGCGGCTGGGATCGCAGATCGGCACGCGCAAGGAGCAGCGGGAGATCAGCGCCGGGTTCGCCGCGGCGGGCCTGCTCGCTCTGGCCGGCGCGCTGTTCACGTCGCTGCGCTGGCGCGGGCGCCTGCCCTAGACGATCCCTCGCCGGCGGCGGATCAGGACCGGGCGGTCGGGTGGGTCGAGCTCCATCCATCCGGAGTGCGTGACCGACAATAGAAATGTGCTTGACAAAAATAGTTGTCGGTGAGAAGGTACGCCCATGCACGACGTCACCGTCATCGACGACCCCGCCGCCGCCGAGGCGTCACTGGATCCGATCCGCGCCCGCCTGCTCGCCGAGCTGGCCGAGCCCGGGTCCGCGAGCACGCTCGCGGCGCGCGTCGGGCTCACCCGCCAGAAGGCGAACTACCACCTGCGGGCGCTGGAGCGCCACGGCTTGGTGGAGCTCGTCGAGGAGCGCCGCAAGGGCAACTGCACCGAGCGCGTGCTCCAGGCGACGGCCGCGTCGTACGTGATCTCGCCGACCGCCCTGTCGGCGGTCGCCCCGGATCCGTCGCGTGAGCCGGACCAGCGCTCCGCGCGCTGGCTGCTCGCGGTCGCGGGGCGCCTGGTCCGCAAGGTCGGTGAGCTGATCACCGGGGCGAGCGCGGCCGGCAAGCCGCTCGCGACCCTGGGAATCGACAGCGAGGTGCGGTTCGCGTCCGCGAAGGACCGGGCCGCGTTCGCCGTCGAGCTGGCGGACGCGGTCAACGGCCTCGTCGCGAAGTACCACGACGAGGCCGCCCCCGCCGGTCGTCCGCACCGGTTCGTCGTCGCATTGCACCCCACCATCACGAACAACAAGGAGCCCCAGTCATGAGCCGCGCATTCGAGATCGCCCGCGAGGTCGACCTCCCCGCCGCCCCGGACGACGTCTGGACCGCGATGACCGCTGATACCGCGGCCTGGCAGTTCCCGACGGGGATGGAGATCCCCGCCGGCGACGCGCCGCCCGAAGGGGGGCCCGTCACGACATGGGACCCGCCGCACCGCCTCGTGATCCGCATGGAGTCGCCGGACGGGACGTTCAACGCCATCGATTACTCGATCGAGGCACGCGCAGGCGGCACGGCGCACCTGCGCTACGTCCACAGCGGGATCCTCGCCGACGAGTGGGAGGACCAGTACGACGCCATCGGCGGCCACACGGACTTCTACCTCCACACCCTCGGGCAGTACCTGGAGCACTTCAACGGCCGCCAGGTCACCTACGTCGGCCAGCCGTCGGCCGGCATCGAGGGGCCCGCGGCCGCCGGAACGCCGGACGCGATGGATGCGCTGCGCGCCGCCCTGGGCGTCTCCTCGGACGCGGGCGTGGGCGATGCGGTCCACGCGTCGCTCGGCGACGCCGGCACGCTCGACGGCGTCGTGGACTACTCGACGCCGGAGTTCCTCGGCGTCCGCACCGCCGACGGCCTGTACCGCTTCTTCGGGCGCAACCACTTCGGCGGCGTCGTCGGCATGAGCGCGCACCTGTTCGCAAACGGCGTCGACGCTGCGGCGCGCGAGGCGTCGCTCAAGGCGTGGCTGGACGGGCTGTACGCGTAAAGACCTGCCGTGAGGGGCGCGGGTGGGGCGCGCGCGTCTGCGGATGCCGCGCGCTCCGCTCGTGCCATGCCTGGTGACTCAGGCGCGGAGGCCGGCCTCGCGCAGGCTCGCCTTGTACGCGCGCTTGCCGGCCTGGTAGTCGGCGAGCGCCTGCGGCGAGTCGACGTCGCCGAGCGTCGGGTGGGAGGGGACGATCGGCTCGGCCAGCGTGACGTCGAAGCGCTTCGCGAGCACCGATCCGAGCGCCTTGACCTTCATCTCGCCGAACCCCGGCAGGTCCTCCAGCCGGGCCTTCAGCTCGGCCGGCGACGCGGCTTCGATCCAGATCCGCGCGGCGTCGCCGTCGTAGCGCTCGGCCACGTGGGCGGCCAGGTCGCGCACGCGCTTGGCCATCGCACCCGGGAACCGGTGGATGGCGGGCCGCTCGCGGAAGACCGGCTCGAGGTCCATGCCGGCGAGCGCGGCCGCATCGATCGTGCCGACGCGCTCGAGCAGCACGAGCGGTCCGGAGAACGCCTTCTGCACCGTGACCTGCTGATCGAGCGCGAACCCGATCAGGAGCGCGAACGGATCGCGAACGAGCAGCTCGTTCGCCTCATCGGAGTCCGTGAAGTGGAGGCAGTCGACCATCGCAGGATCGTAAAGGGCGCCGCGACCCACGGGGAGGCGGCCGCGGCGCCCGGTGTGCTCAGGCGTTCGCCGTGGCCTGCCCGGCGGCGGCCGGGTCGGTCTCGGGGAACGCCATGACCGGCCGGACCTCGATCGAGCCGTACGACACGTTCGGGATGCGCGCGGCCCAGTCCTCCGCCGCGGCGATGTCGGGCACGTCGACGACGTAGAAGCCGCCGAGCACCTCCGCGGTCGCGGCGACCGGGCCGTCGGTCACGCGCCGCTCGCCCGCGCGCTCGCGGACGGTGCGGGCGGTCTGGGGCAGCTCGAGCGGATCGCCCGACACCATCGCCCCCGCGTCGCGCAGCGCCTGGGTGTACTCCGTCCAGCGCGGCATCTGCGCCGCCATCTCCTCCGGCGACGGCCCACCCTCGGCGGGCCCGTAGATGAGCAGCATGTACTGCGGCATGGAAACCTCCTGTGCGGGGCCGTCGGGTGCAGCCCTCCGCCCCTGTGACGAACGGGGGGCGCCGGAATCGACAGCCGGGCGAGGCTGCCGCGAAGATCGCGACAGCCTCGGGCGGATCAGATGGGGAACGGCTCGGGCTTGCGCTCGCCCGGGACGTACGCGCTCTCGGGCTCGAGCATCGAACGGAGTTGCTCGCGCATCTCCGCCGTCTCGGTGTGACCGTGCGACGCGACGGCGTGCTGCACCGCAGCATCCACCACGTCGTCCGGGGGCCCGATGATCGTGAGCTGGCAGTGGCTGTCGCTCTCGAAACGGCGGCAATCGGCCATGACGCGATCCACAGCGGCTCCTTTCTGCTGCTTGTCCGACCTATCCAACACCCGTTGGGGCGGCAGCGTCAAGCGCCGAGAAGTCGCCGTCGTCGCGCATC
>DATHJG010000497.1:0-3855 GCA_035489875.1 Solirubrobacteraceae bacterium
ACGATCTTGGGAATCTCGTTCATCGGCCTGGCGTAAGGCTCCTCGGATACCGGCCAGTGCGGGGACATGTCGTCGTAGGCGCCTCGGCCCATCACGTGGTGGCCCGCGTCCCATAGCTGCGCCACCATGAATTCTTGGAGCTCGGGGTCGTCGAAGTCGGCGACCGCCCAGGCGACGTCGTGGTCCTCCGTGGCGACCAACCCGTCCATGGAGACGTCCATCTTCAGTAGCAACTTGCGCATGCCCCTATGACCGAACCCGACGACTGAATTCATCGCGGGGTGCGCGCGCGTGGTGCGTCCCTGCCGTCGGCGCGCCGGCAGCCGCATGGATGGGTCGCCAACGAGGGGCAGAAGCATGGCAACGACGCGCCGGCGCTATCGCTTCGAGGCAGTAGGAGCAGTGCCTGCCGGCCGCTGCCCCGCGCTTGCTCTCAGGCGAAAGGGATAGCGCGGCCGGCGGCAGGTCGGCCGTGATCGCGGCTGCTCAGATGCATGGAAAGCAGCAGTCCCCGGTCGCGCGGCTCGCTAGCGCTGGCAGGCGAATGCAGCACGATCCGCTTTCCCCGCGAGGGCGCCCGCCGCGGACGTGCTGCGGTTCGACCTGGCGCCGGACGCGTACCTGCGGCTGCTCGATTCGAGCATGCCCGCAACGGTAGCCTTGGCGGGGTGTTCGACCACGTCGGCATCGCCGTCTCGGACCTGGCCGCGTCCGAGCGCTTCTATCGCACCGTCCTGTCCGTGCTGGGCGTCGAGCCCAGCCACGCGGACGCCGAGCTCGTCGAGTGGGAGGACTGGGCCATCGGGCCCACGGACCGCGAGCACTCGGTGACCCGCGGCCTGCACGTCGGCTTCCCCGCGCCGTCCCGTGAGGCCGTGGACGCCTTCTGGCAGGCGGGGATCGACGCGGGCTACCGCGACGACGGCGCGCCCGGCCCGCGCACGGTCTACGGCCCGGACTACTACGGTGGCTTCCTGCTCGACCCTGACGGCAACAGCGCGGAGGCGGTGCACACGGAGCGCGAGGACCCCGTGGCCGACGGCCGCGTCGACCATGTCTGGATCCGCGTCCGCGACCCCGCTGCGTCCAAGCGCTTCTACACGACGATCGCCCCGCACGCCGGGCTGCGGATCGGCGTGGACGAGCCTGACCACGTCCAGGTGGTCGGCGAGAACTTCAGCTTCTCGCTGATCGACGACGAGCGGCCGCTCACGGAGCACGTCCACCTCGCGTTCCCGGCGCAGGACGACGCGACCGTGCGGGCGTTCCACGCCGCCGCGCTCGCCGCGGGCTACGAGGACCACGGCGGTCCCGGCGAGCGCGCCGTCTACCACCCGGGCTACTACGGCGCGTTCGTCCTGGACCCCGACGGGCACAACGTCGAGGTCGTCAACCACAACCGCTGAGCCATGGCCGACGACGCCGCCCGCCACATCTCGCAGGCCATTGCGCTAGTCGACCGATGATCCGGCGCCAGTGCCGCTCGTGCCTCGATGCGGCCTCGAACGATCCTGCGGCCGGGGTCGTTTAATGAGCGGGATGCAGATCCGTCCCGCGCACGGCGAGGAGGCCGCGGCCATCACCGCGCTCGGCCTGCGCTCGAAGGCGCACTGGGGCTACGACGAGGCGTTCATGGCACGCTGCGCACCCGAGCTGCGCTGGGACGAGGACGATCTGCGCACGATGCTCGTGCACGTCGCCGAGCGCGACGGCACGCTGCTCGGCTTCTGCGCCGTCAATCCCGCCGCCACGCCGCCGGAGCTCGACGCGCTGTTCGTCGAGCCGGACGCGATGGGCGCCGGCGTCGGCCGCGCGCTGCTCGCGCGGGCGCGCGCCGCGGCGGCCACGCTGGGCATCGCGGAGCTGGCGATCGACGCAGATCCGCAGGCGGAGCCGTTCTACCTGCGCGAGGGCGCGCGTCGTGTCGGCGAGGTGCGCTCCGCGTCGACGGGCCGGGAGCTGCCGCGGCTGATGATCGCGACCGCATGAGCGCCACGCGCGCGTCACGCTGCACTGCCGGATCGGCGCGCGCCTGCGGCCCGTGCTATTCGCCGACGACGTGGCCGCGCTCGCCCAGGGGCGGCGGTGGACGCAGCACGCTCCCGGAATCGCAGCCGATTACGCGAGCCACATCCCCGCGCTTGCTCCCCACAGCGTGGCTGCCGCCCGCCGCAACCGTGACCCCTCTGAGGGAGGACGTCCATGTCGTCTGAGTCGTTGCAGGGTCTGCCAGCACGCGACACGCCGGGCGTGATTGCGCCGCCCCCGCTGATCTACCTGTCCTCGCTGGCGGTCGGGTTCGCGCTGGAGGCGCTGCTCCCCTCCGCGTCGATCCCGGGCGCCGTGCGCTGGCCCCTGGGAGCCGCGCTCGTCCTCGGCGGATTCGCCCTCGCGCGGTCGTTCGTCGCCGCGTTCCACCGGGCCGACACGCCCGTCGATCCCCGCAGGCCGACGACCGCGATCGTGACAACCGGCCCCTACCGGCTGACGCGCAATCCGGGCTACCTCGGCCTCACACTCCTCTACGCCGGGATCGCCGTCCTGAGCGGCGCGCTCTGGCCATTCGCCACCCTCGTACCGGCGCTCGTCCTCATGGACCGCGCCGTCATCGCCCGCGAGGAACGGTACCTGGAGCGGAAGTTCGGCGCGGAATACGAGGACTACAAACGCCACGTCCGCCGCTGGCTCTAGAACCGGCAGATCCAGTGGCTGCTGCCCCTCGACCAGAGACGCGCGAATCGGGTGCCCAGCTCCCTGGCGTGAGCGGGTGCTCGTCGGCCCGCGGCGTCGCATAGCGGTGCGATGAACAGAGACCGCCAGCTTGGGCGGCCGGCGATGCCGCGGCGCTCCTTTCAGCGAAAGCGGCAGCGCGTGGTCCGCATCGGTCGCGAGGGGCGCTCATGATCGCGAGAGGTTCACGACGCGGCTAATCCCCGGCATCAGTCCACCATCGAGCACCAGTCGATCCCATCGAAGTCCGGGTGCTTGCCGCCTGACTTGAGGAGCTCTCCCGTCTCAAAGTCACCTGTCTCCGGATCGTACGAGACCAGCTCCCACTGAAGGATGCCGGTGTCGTGCGCGACGCGGCCCTCTCCGGGGATGTTGTTGTGAATGAGGTTCCCGGCGTTGTCGTAGAACCTCGTGACCATGTCCGTCCCGAAGAACCGGACGCGGATGTCGAACCCCTGGTCCACAAACTCGACACTTTCGGTCGGCCACGTTCCGCCGCCGGTCGACACCGGCTGCAGATCACCGCGGAGTCACGCCGAAGCCGCTGCTACGCAGTCAAGGATGGCGTCCAACCGCCTGGTGCGCGGCCGCCCAGCCGACTCGGTTCCACGAACGCCGGCGCAGCCTCTCGTCGGCGGCGAGCGCGTCGAGGAGCTGCTCAGGAGCGGCGGGCGAGGTCACGCGAGAGGCCTTCGCCGCGCTGCTCGCGGGCCGCTGGCTCCGCGCATAGGCGGCAGCCGCCAGAGGACCTTCAGCGCCTCGCCCGCGCGCAGGTCGCGCCAGCGGACGCTCGCCTCGCGCAGCGCGCGGCAGGTGTCGGAAAGCTGGTCGGCCGTCGTCTCCCGCCACCAGCGCGCGCCCGCGGCGGCTTTCAGCCGCCGCACGTCGTGATCGGCTGCGTCCAGCGCCAGGTCGCACACGAACCGCGTCAGCATCTCGGCCTGCGAGAGCCGATCGCCGGCGGCGTCCACGACGGCCTGCGCGCGCTCGGCGGCGTGCGGCGGCCGACGGCCCGCGATCACCTTCGTGTGGCCGAACATCCCGCCCGCGGCGAGCACGCCCCACAGTCCCGCTTCCAGCCCGAGACCGTCCTCGACGACGAAGTGCGCGAGGTCGTGCGGCAGC
>DATHJG010000498.1:0-3321 GCA_035489875.1 Solirubrobacteraceae bacterium
CGTCAACTCCGACACGTGTCGCCTGGCCTCTTGGACGAGATCGCCGACGTGCACATCACGTCCCTCCGGCCAGCCCGTGGCGGGAGAGCAGCTGCTCGATCAGCTCGGCCTCCCGCGCCTCGGCCTCCGCGTCGCCGATCTCGCCGTTCGCGCGCTTGACGTCAAGCTCGGCGAGCGCCCGCTCGGGCGACTGCCGGGCCGCGAGCTCGCGCTCCGCCTCCTCCGCGAGCACCCCGGTGACCCAGCGCAGGCCGGTCAGCGGCGCGAGCGGCAGCAGGAGCCGTGTTCTCACGGGGCCCATCACGCAACCTCCTCGGGCTCGAGCGACAGCTCCGAGAAGGAGTACGGCGGCAGCGGCCCGATGTAGCGGAGCGCCATGTAGCCCTGGAGCGCGGTGTCCAGCTCGCGCACGGCCTCGTCGAGCGCGGCCCGGCCGTCGCGTGGGACGAGCAGGTGCGCGTTGAGCGCGACGCGCTCGCTCCCGGGCGAGTCGACCCGGATGTCGGTCGCGAACGGACGCAGGCGGTCCAGCAGCGCCTGCTCGTCCCGTTCGCGGCGCGTGTCGACCGCCGCCGCCACCAACTCGCCGAGCGCGATCCGCTCGGCTCGGGACTCGAGCTCCGGAACGCCCTCGATCTCGGCGGAGCGGCGCGCGATCTCCGGGTCCGCCTCGACGACCGCGCGCATCAGCGCGTCCTCGGCGTAGAAGCCCCGCACGGTCATCTGCACCTGGCCGTCGACCGCGCGGAGCAGCTCGGTCAGCTCGGCGCCGTGCCGGGCGAGGAGCCGCTCACGCACGCCGTCCTCGCCGTCCATCACCATGCCGAACCGGATCGGGACGACCGTCCCGCGCTCGGTCGCCAGCGACAGCACCTGCCGGTGGGCCTCGAGGTCCTCCCGCAGGCCGGGCGTGCGGTCGGGCGGCAGGGCGCTGACCAGCGCGGCAAGCTCGCCGGCCGCGATCGTGGACACCTGGGCGGAGGGTCCGCCGACGCCCGCCGCTCCCGGCCATCCGCCGGCGTCGGCCGCGGGGATGACCCCGTAGACGTACAGGCTCGTGGCCTGCGGCGCCGCCGTGTCGGCGGCTGAGGTTCCGGTGGGCTGGGTCATCGCTCCTCCTCCTGCGCTGCGGGCTCGGACTGGGGCTGGGCGAGGATGCCGCCGAGCAGGTCGCCGTACTTGTCCGCGGCCGATTCGATCGCGGCCTTGGTCTGGCGGCCCTCGACGAGCTCCGGGACCCCGGCCTTGCGCGTGTCGAGGTTGACCCGGCCGACCGCCTCGGCGAAGCGGAGGTACGTGTCCACGCTGGCCACGACGATGCGGGCGTCGATCGTCAGGACCTCGATCCCGACGAGCGAGACGCGCACGAACGCGTCGATCACGACGCCGCGGTCGAGGATCAGCTCGAGGACCTCGGTGAGGGCGCCTCCGGAGGGGCCGCTTTGAGTGGAGATGGCCATCGTCGCGCCCTACTTCTCCGTGCTCCGAGGTGACAAGGCAGAGAGCATCAGGAACCTCCTACGGTCGAGGTGGGCCGGTGGGCCGGGCCCAAATGGCCCTGCGGGCCACGAGTGCGCGGCCTGCGTACGGACCACCGTGATACCCGAGGCCATCGGCGTGCCGGGTCGCCGGCGCCGTGGGAGGCACGAACGGGCCGGCGCGTGCGTTCGGGACCGGCGATCGAGCGCGCGCGCGCCGCCGCCCGTGCTGCGCGGACCCGCTGGTCCGTGAGGACAGGCACGACGGGGCCGAGGGACACTGCTGGGCGTCGAGGTCGCGGCCAGCATGTGGAATGCACCGACTCGGATGGAAGGAACCGCGAAGGCCCATGTTGCCGCTCCGCAAATCCCTCGTCGCCGCGCTCGCCGCCGGCGCCGTGCTCGCCGCCGGCGCGCCGGCCGCGGACGCGAACCCGATCGCTCCCGGGTTCGGCGTGGGGGTGCCGATCGTCGCCTCCCCGGGCCCGGGCTTCAGCGCCGCCGGGCCGTGCTCGGACTCGCGGGGCACCGAGGGCCAGGGCGGCACGGCCAGGATCTCGAACCAGGTGTGCATGGGCTCCGGCCTCAGCTTCGTCGGCCCCGCCGTCGCCCAGATCGCCTCGGTCGTCGGGCCCACGATCATCGGCCCGTCCGCCGTCGGCACGGTGATCGTGTCCGCCGGCAACGCCGCAGCGGGCCCGTGAGCCTCCCCGGGCTCGGCTCCGCCGCGGCCCGGACGACGGTGCGGGAGAGGCCGGGCCATGGTCCACTGGTCGCCGGCGTCCGGCGCGTCGACACTGACCGTCACCGCCCGACCAAGGACATCCCCAGATGAGCTCCATGCACGCCTCCGAACCGTCTCCTCCACGCGATGTCGACCTGGAGAAGACGCGGCGCACGTTCCTGTTCGCCCGCGAGCAGGTCTCCTGCCACGCCCCCGCCAAGGGCTACTCCCCCACCCGCGACTCGCGCCACCGGGCCGCGCAGGGCGAGCGCGGCGCGTACCCGGTCACCCACCGGCCGGACGCCAGCGCGCGATAGCGGCTCGCCGAGGCGGCGGGGCGGGGATCCCATCGGCGCCGGTCGCTCGTCCGGCTTCAGGCTCCGGGCCGGCAAACCGGCGCCTCAGACGGAGCGGCACGGCGGTTCCACCCTCTCGTCGCCGCCGGGCGCCGGTGGGATCCCGGCCTCGCCGCCTCACCAACGCCGCCTCACGAACGAAAGCGGGCCCGCCTGAGGCGGGCCCGCTTCCTCGGTCCGGGGCGAACGAAAGCGGGCCCGCCTGAGGCGGGCCCGCTTCCTCGGTCCGGGGTGGCCGGTGGCCGGCCGCGGCCGGCGATCCTAGGCGACCGCCCGGCTCGCCAGCACCGGCTCGGGCTCGGGCTCGCGCGTCCGGGGCGCCGAGATCCCGGCCGTGTGCGCCAGGGCGATCGCCGCGGTGCGGGAGTCCACGTCGAGCTTCCTGAGGATGTTCGACACGTGGAACTTGACCGTGCGCACGCTGATGAACAGGCGCTCGGCGATCTCGCGGTTCCGCAGGCCGGCGATCATCAGCTCGAGCACCTCGCGCTCGCGATCGCGCAGTTCCGCCAGGCGCTTCACGGCGGGCGTCTCCGGCGCGGCGGCGGTGTCGTGGAGGGGCAGCCGGCAGGCGAGCGTCGTGCCCCACTGCGGCCTGGAGTCGAGCTCGAGCTGCGCGTCGAGACCGCCGATCCGGCGCTCGATGTCGGCGAGCTTCCCGGACGACTCGGCCTCGTCGATCGCCGGGCCGTTGTCGGCGATGGTGATCGACAGCGTCGCCGACGTCAGCCGCCAGAGCACGCGCAGCTTGTCGGCCCCGGGC
>DATHJG010000499.1:0-4175 GCA_035489875.1 Solirubrobacteraceae bacterium
CCGGAGCTAGAACACCCGTCGAGTTCCGGAGCCACCCGCTCATCTCTGTCCGCTCGTTGCGGACATCGCCCCCTGCGCGAGGTTGATCCCGAAGCCCCGGACGGCCGTCAGCTCCGCCTCCCCGTCGACGCCGGTGGCGACCGGCTCCGCCCCCAGCGCCTCGGCGGCGCGCACGAGCGCCAGCACGACGGCGTGGTCGCGGTCTGAGCCCGGCAGGCCGCGCACGAGCTCCGGGTCCAGCCGCACCTGGTGCACCGGCAGCGCCTTGAGCAGGGCGAACGCGCCGAGCCGGCCGAACTGGTCCAGCGCGATCCGGCCGCCGAACTCGCCGACCCGGGCGGCGAGCGAGCGGACGGCGGCGAGGTCCACGAGCGCCGCGGACTCCGGCACCGCGAGCACGAGGTCGGCGCCCGGACGGGCGGAGAGCGCCTCGACGAGCCAGTCGGCGAAGTCGCGATCGGATGCGGCGCCGGCGGCGAGCGGCACGACCAGCGGCGCAGGGTCCTCTGCCGCGGCAGCGAGCGCGTGCTCGACCGCCAGGCGGTCGATCTGCCGGCCGAGGCCGAACCGCTCGGCCCGCTCGAGCAGCCCGTCAGGCGCGTCGCGCAGGCGCACGGTGACGGCGCGGTGGTCGGTCGCCCCGCTGCGCAGGTCGATCACCGGCACGCGGTCGAGCATCAGATCGCCGCCCGACAGCGCGCGCCGCAGCCGCTCCGCCGGCGAGCCGGCGATCCGCGACGTCCGGAACACGCGCGCGTCGAACACGGCCACCGGCGGCACGGCGCCCTGCGCGGCGGCCAGGGCGGTGTCGGCGTCGGCGAGCAGCGCGCCCGCCGGCCGGGCCAGCCCGTCGGGGAAGCACGCGATCCCGGCGGCCGCCGGCGATCCGGCGGCGCGCGCCGCCTGCGCGACGAGCTCGCCGGCCAGCTCGCGCGCCTCGGTCGCGCGTGCCTCGGGCACCAGGATCGCGAACTCGCAGCCCGCGGTGCGGGCGAGCAGGTCGGTCGAGCGCAGCCGCTCCTCCAGGACGCGCGCGACCGCGCGGCAGCCGGCGTCGTCGCCCCGGGCGGCCGCCAGGAGGATGACCGCGCCGGGGCGGTCATAGCGGCGCGCCAGCGCCGCCTGGCGCTCGAGCGCCACGACGAACGCCTGCGCGGAGGGCAGGCCGGTGAGCTGGTCGGCGGTCGCGGTCACTCCCTACCAACGGTGTCCGGACGCGGACCTGTCGTCGTACATGCGTCCGCGTAGGATCCGCGACCCGTGGCTGCCGGCGATCCACACGCGGGGCTGTGCGCGAGCTGCCGCCACCAGCGGGTGATCCGCACCACCCGCGGCTCCTCGTTCTCGATGTGCCTGCGCTCCCGGACCGACCCGGCGTACCCGAAGTACCCGCGCCTGCCGGTGCTCGCCTGCGACGGCTACGAGCCGATCAGACCCGGCGATGCCCCAGGCGGGCCAGCTCCTCGTGATGCTGGGTCACGCGCTGCTTGACGCGGTCGTCGTCCGGGCGGGCGTGGACGAGGCCCCACATCGCGTCGGCGGCCTGCTCGGCGGTCTCCGGCGTCGCGCGCTCGCGCATCAGATCGACCAGTGCCAGCTCCAGGCGCTCGATCTTCTCCTCCGCGGTCCCCTCGCCCAGCGCGGGGAACGGGATGCCGCGGAGGTGATCCTCCCAGGCCCCCTTGACCATGGCGAAGCGATTGCGAAGTGCGATGGCGTCCGACATGCGAGGGGCGAAGATACCCGAACGCGCGGGCCGTATCCTGTAGTTGCGTGAGCACCTTCTGGCGCCTGCTCGGGTTCTTGAGGCCCTACCGCGCAGGCGTCGTCTGGTCGCTGGTGCTGGCGGCGTTCGCCATGGTGGCCACGGTCGCCATCCCGTGGCTGACCGGACGGGCGATCGATCGGCTCGACGCCGGCGACCAGGGCGCCCTGCAGCGCTACGCCGTCCTGATCGCCGTGGCCGCCGCCGCGCGGCTGGGGTTCTCGGTCGCGCGCCGGCTCGTCGCCGGCCGGGTGTCGCTCGCGATCGAGTTCGACCTGCGCAACCTGATCTACCGCCACCTGCAGTCGCTCGAGCTCGCGTTCTTCGACCGCCAGCAGACCGGCCAGCTCATGTCGCGCGCGACCGTCGACCTGCAGTCGGTGCGCTTCTTCCTCGGCTACGGGCTCATCTTCATCACCCAGAGCGCACTCACCATCCTGCTGGCCGCCGTGGCGATGTTCGCGCTGCAGCCGGGCCTGGCGGCGCTCGCGCTGTTCCCCGTGCCGTTCGTCGTGCTGGTCGCGGCGCGCTACGGACACCGCTCGCGCCCCGCGCTGCAGGAGGTCCAGCAGCGGATCGCGGAGCTGACCGCCGACGTCGAGGAGAACGTGTCGGGCGTGCGCGTCGTGAAGGCGTTCGCCGCCGAGCCGCGCCAGCTCACGCGCTTCCAGCACAGCGTGACGCGCGTGTTCGACCAGTCGATGTTCGCGACCCGGCTGCGCGCGTACTACAACCCGTTCATCGGCTTCCTGCCCAGCGTCGGGCTCGCCGTGATCCTGCTCGTCGGCGGCCGCCAGGTGATCGACGGCACGCTGACGCTGGGCGACTTCACCGCGTTCTACACGTACCTGCTGATGCTGATCGTGCCGATGCGCCAGCTCGGCATCGCGCTGGGGATGGCGCAGCGCGCGACGGCGTCGGGCGCGCGGCTGTTCGAGATCCTCGACCGCCCGCCCGCGCTCACGTCGCCGCCGGGCGCGCCCGCGCTGCCGGACGGACGGGGACGCGTCGAGCTGCGCGACGTCACGTTCCGGTACGAGACGGCGCCCGGCCCGGCGCTGCGCGACGTCGACCTCGTGGTCGAGGCGGGGACGACCGTCGCGCTGGTCGGCGCCACCGGCTCGGGCAAGACGACGCTCGTGCAGCTCCTCGGGCGGCTCTACGACGTCAGCGAGGGCGCGGTCGCGATCGACGGCGCCGACGTACGCGACGTCGACCTCCCCTCGCTCCGCCGTGCGATCAGCGTCGTCGACGACGACCCGTTCCTGTTCAGCGCGACCGTGCACGACAACATCGCCTACGGGCAGCCGGAGGCGACGCGGGAGGAGGTCGAGCGCGCGGCGGAGCGGGCGCAGGCCGCCGAGTTCATCGCGGAGCTGCCGGCGGGCTACGACACCCGCATCGGCGAGCGCGGGCTGACGCTCTCGGGCGGGCAGCGCCAGCGCATCGCGATCGCCCGCGCGCTGCTGAGCGATCCGCGGATCCTGATCCTGGACGACGCCACGTCGTCGGTCGACGCGTCGACCGAGCAGGCGATCAAGGAGGCGCTGCGCGAGGTGATGGCCGGCCGGACCACGTTCGTCATCGCACACCGGCTGTCCACGATCGCGCTGGCGGACGACATCGTCGTGCTCGAGGACGGCCGGATCGCGGCGCGCGGCAGCCACGCCGAGCTGCTCGAACGCTCGGAGCTCTACGCCGAGATCGCGGCCAAGGGGCTGCCCGACCAGGTGTTCCTCACCCGCAAGCCCGTGGAGCCGGAGGCAGCCGGGCTGTGAGCACGGAGGGGCTCAGCCGGCGCGACGACCTCGTCCGGCGCTGGCGCGCGACGAGCGGGCGCGGGCGCAAGCTGCGCGGGCTGCTGGAGCTGCTGCGCCCGTACCGCGGGCGGACGATCCTGATGTTCGCCGCGCTCGTGGCCGGCACCGCCGCCTCGCTCGCGCCGCCGCCGCTGGCGAAGCTGGCGATCGACGACGGGATCGTGCCGGGCGACACCGGCACGCTGAACCTCGTCGTCGTCGCGTTCATCTTCTCCGCGCTGCTCTACTGGGGCGCGACCTACGCGCAGACGTACCTGGTGGGGTGGATCGGCCAGCGCGTGCTGCAGGACCTGCGCATCCAGCTCTTCGCGCACCTGCAGTCGCTGTCGATCGGGTTCTTCTCGCGCCGCCAGGCCGGCGTGCTCATCTCGCGCCTGACCAACGACATCCAGGCGCTCGACCAGCTCGTCTCGGACGGGATCGTGACGCTGTTCGGCGCCTCGCTGACCCTCGTCGGCACGGCCGCGATCCTGCTCGTGCTCGACTGGCAGCTCGCGCTGCTGACGTTCCTCGTCTTCCCGGTGCTCGGCATCGGCTCGTTCGCGTTCCGGATCATCAGCGCCGACGCGTACCGGGCCACGCGCGAGAAG
>DATHJG010000500.1:0-3232 GCA_035489875.1 Solirubrobacteraceae bacterium
TGAGCGGGCGCTGCCGGCTCGCCCCAGCCCAGGTCGTCGTCCCACTCGTCGTCGAGCTCGTCGATCGGCGCGGCTCGCGACGCCGTCGAGCGGCCCCAGGTCGACGTCGCCGGGGCGGCTGCCGCGGTGGCGAGGGCGACACGGCGGTCCGGGCGCCGCACGCGGACGCGGCGCGAACGCTGGATCCGCGGCACGACGATCAGCGCCAGCGCGAGCACGAAGATGGCGACGAACGGAATCGTCATCGCGCCCATGGTGCCAGCGATGGGCGCGAAGGACCAGCTGCGGGCGCGGAAACGCTCACTAAGGTGGCGTGATGCCCGCGCAGGCCGCAGACCAGTCTGGACACGCCGTCGTCTTGGTGTTCGGCCTGCGGCCGGAGCGGCTGCTCGACACGGAGGGCCGGATCGACGCGTTCCTCGAGCCGCCCGCGCAGGAGCAGGTCCCCGTGCTCGTCGAGGCGGTGCGGTCGGGGCTGGAGGCCGGCGGCAGCGTCATCGCGATCGCGCCGGAGTGGATCGGGCGCGAGGCGATCGGCCGGGTCGCGATGGTCCGCTCGCTGCTCGACACCCACCGGCTCGCGCTGTACGAGACCGCGCTGCCGCCGCTGGCCGCCACCGCGCTGGCCTCGCTCGCCTCCGCCTGCGCGCCGCACGCGCCGTCGACCGGTGTGCTCGCCTCGATGCTGCCCGAGCTGGAGGCCGAGCTGCACGTCTTCACCTGGCTGGCCAGCGTCACCGGCCTCTCCACGCCTGCCCCGAGCTTCGGCCAGCACGTCGCGTCGCTCACGCCCGGCAGCGCGTTCGGCGTCTCGTCCTGGCCCGAGCCCGCGGTGCATCGACTCCGCGGCGACGGTCCCGGCGTCCCCGTCCCGGAGCTCACGCGGCCGTCGCGGCTCGTCGTCGCGCCACGCGCAGATCGGGCCGACTGGATCCTGAACGCGGTCAACCCCGCGCTCGGCGGCCTCGAGCTGCGCCGCGTGGAGCCGACGCCCGGCGGGCCCGCCTGGTGGGGGACCGCCAAGCTGGTCGAGGCGGTCGCCTACCCGCTCGACGTGCAGGCGCTCGTGGGGGAGCTGGTCGCGCGGCTGGACCCCTGGACCTGCCGCTGGTGCCGCGAGCTGGTCGCGCGCTCGCCCTGCCCGCTGTGCGGTCACCGCGGGCGCCCCGCCCGGCATCGCGCCGCCGCGCCCGGCTGACACGGCGCTGCGGCTCCCGGCTAGCACGGCGCTGCGGCTCCCGGCTAGCACGGCGCCGCCAGCCACGACGTCGACTGCGCGTCCGGATCGTCGGACGCCACCTCGATCCTGCCGCGGTCGAAGAATCGCCCGGCCGGGCAGGCGAGCGGCTGCGAGAGCGTGATCGTGGCCGGGACGGCGATCGTCGTGCCCTGCGCGCACGTGGGGTCGCACACCAGCCCGACCATGCGGCCGGTGCCCTCGGCGCCGCGGTCCGTCCAGCGCGACCACTCGACGTCCTCCATCCGCCCGCCCTTGGCGAACTCGAGCGCGCGCGGCTGGATGCCGATCCGGCCCCTCAGGTCGACGAGCGCGACGGCGCCCGCGTCGAGCCGAGCCTGCAACCGCGGGCCGGGCCGGGCGTCCTCGGCCGCCTTGGTCGGCTGCGGGTCGGCGGGCTCGCTCGGGGCCGCGGCGGACGGCGGGGCGGCAATCGGCGCCGGCGGCTCGACCTCGTCGGACGACGAGCCGCAGGCGGACGAGAAGAGCGCCAGCGAGACGAGCGCGGCGCCGAAGCCGGCACGCAACGCAGCGGACCTGACCCGAACCGGCCTCGCCCAGCGCATCAGCAATGCGCTCCGATCAACGCGAGCGCCTGCCCCTGCACCGCCGCGTAGCGCCCGCGCAGGTCCTCGCGCGGACGTTGGACGCGAGCGGCCAGCTCGCCCGCGGGGAGCCCGGGACGGTCCATCCCGGCCGCGGTCCTGAGGAACATCTGCGTCGCGTGCACCGGGTCCAGCGTCTGCGCCAGGGTGCCCCATTCCCCGACGCTCCACTGCTGCTGGAACACGCCGTGCGAGTCGGCGTCGCCGTAGTTGAGGTTGTGGATGCCGGACTCGACGATCGCGGCCTCGAACGCCGCCAGGCGGAGCTTGTCGCCGTAGGGCGCGGACAGCTGGCAGATCAGCGCGACGATCTTGGCGTCCGGCGGGCCGCCGTACGTGCTCGACGTGCCGTACTGCCCGAGCAGCGCGGGCGCCCCGATCTCCTTGTCCCAGTCGACCAGCCGCACGCTCAGCAGCACGTCGTCGAGCGGTCCGGTGAACCCACCGCCGCCGCCCGGCGCGGACGGCGACGGATCGATGTGCATGTGGTCGAAGTGCCCCGGCGCGCGCCAGATCACGTTGTAGCCGAGCTGCTCGACCGGCCCGCGGATCGCGTCGAGCGCGGCGCCCTCGTCGCCGGTGTCGAAGTTCACGTCGATCGCGCCCATCGCGCCGCACTTCAGGTGCCAGCTCGACGGGTTGTACGCGTGCCCGGCGTCGCCGCCGAGCTGCGGGTGCTCGTTCTGCCAGACGAAGAAGCCGTGCGCCTTCAAGAACAGCCCGAGCGTGATGACGTTCTCGGGGCAGGACAGCGGCGGCGCGCCGATCCTGCGGCCGATGTCGTCCCACTCCGCGGCGGTGATGCGCGGCATCCCGCCGCCGCCGCCCGCCGGCGGGAGCAGCCCGCCCGTCGCGCCGACGAGCGACGCGCCCAGCGACAGCGTCGCCCGCGCGCGGGCGCCGCCGCGGTCGTGCTCGGAGCCGACCCGCTGCGCGTCCTTGCCGAGCTCCGCCTCGGTGTCGACCCACACGCGCACGTCGACGCCGTCGACCTCCGGCGGCCGATCGGGGTCCAGCCGCCCGCCGTTGCGCGCCGCGTACTCCGCCATGCGCGCCCGCACGGCCGTCGTGTCGATCGCGGAGACGTCCGTGGTCCCGAACGTCGCCCACTGGAGCTGGAGCTGGCGCTTGATCTCGCGCGCGCCGGCGAGCGCCGCCGCGTCGGCCGCGGTCTGGGCCTGGGAGCGCAGGATCGCGGCCTTGCCGATCTGGAATCCGACGACCCCGAGCGCCAGGATCGCGAGCAGCAGCATCACCAGCCCCGGCAGGATCTGCCCGTCCTCCCGTCCCGCGCCGCCCAGCCAGCTCATCGTGCGGCGAGCGTAACCCCGGGGTCGCCCGGGACCCATGGGCCGGAGGGCTCAACTTGCCGTCTGGGACCTCCCCGGGC
>DATHJG010000501.1:0-7731 GCA_035489875.1 Solirubrobacteraceae bacterium
GGCCCAGCGCGGCGAACTCGTCGTTGCCCTCGGTCGGGACCTCGACGGAGAAGTCGCCCCGGCCGATGTGCTTGGCGGCGTCGAGCAGGCGGGTCGTCTGCAGGCCGAGCGACCGGGCCGCGGTGAGCGCGAACGCGAGCGCGCAGACGAGGAACGCGAGCAGGATCAGGATGATGCCGAGCGTGTTCTCCGAGACCGCGTTCTGGAGCTGCTGCTCGGGGATGAGCACGTGGACGCCGAGCGTGCCGCCGTCGAACCCGGGCGTCTGGAAGCCCGCGACGCGGAAGCTGTCGCCGGCGATCTTCACCTTGCCGCTCATCGGCAGGTCACGGCCGGCGTCGCCCTCGAGCGTGCCCGCGAGGGGGCGGCCGTCGAGCGTGAGCAGCACCTCGTTGCCGGTCACGCGCTGGAGCAGCGCGGCGTAGTCGTCGGCGGTCGTGACCGAGAGGTCCATCAGCCCAGCCTGCCGGCCGTCCGCGTCGAGGACCCGGCTGCGCGCCGGCGCGACCGCCTCACCGCGCCCGGCCTCCACCGGCTCCTCGCCCTGCAGCGTCAGCCGCACACGCACGGCGCCGCCGCGCTCGGCGAGGTCCTCGAGCCGCCTCTGCTGCCCGGCCCGGTCGCCGTCGCGCACGGCGACGGCGAGCGCGTCGTCCGTGCTCACCGTCTCGGCGACGACCTGCGCCCGCGTGCGCGCCTCCTGATACAGCCCTTCGGCCGCGAGCTGGGCCTGTGCGAGCGCCCCCTCGTTCTTCGCCTCCTCGGAGTCCCGCACGATCAGGATCCCGACGGACGCGACCGCGAGCACCGGCACGATCACCAGGAGGATGAAGAAGAAGGTGAGGCGGTTGCGGAAGCTCACGGGCGTGCCTTTGACGGGCCAGCCTACGCGGGGCGCGCCAAGGGCAGGGCCCCCTGGCTACAATCGGTTGGCCGTGGCGGGCCGAAATCCTGCCTCGACACCCTTAACCAGGGGCTATAGCTCAGTTGGGAGAGCGCCTGGATCGCACCCAGGAGGTCGGGGGTTCGAGTCCCCCTAGCTCCATCTCTCGTACTCGTGCTGAAGAGCCAAGGAAGGCTCCCCGCGCGCGGCGCGGGCTCTCGACGAAACGGCCGGGAGCCAAGCATCTCGCCTGAGCTGAGACTAGTCCCCTCCCGCGAGAAGCTCGCCGCGGGTACCAAACGTCGTCCGAATGACATCCGCTCGGGATTGTCGATGTGCGGCCCTGGGGGCGAGTTTGGGCCGCGGCTCGCTCTAGTGTCCGCCTTCCGTCGCGCGGGTGTCCCCCTGCAGAGGATCCGCCCCGCCATCCACGCGTTGTCCCGCGAGATCGGCATCGTGCACGCACTCGCCTCGCAACGCCTCTACACAGACGGCGCTGAGGTGCTCTACGACTACGCCAACCAACGCAGCGAAGACGACCTGCTCGAACTCTTTGTCGTCCGAACGGGCCAGACGCAGTTCTCCGAACTGGTTCGCGACTACCTTCGGCGCATCACCTACGGCGACGACGGCTGGGCCTCCCAAGTGCGACTCCCGACTTACGGACGCGCAGATGTCGTCGTCGATCCCCACGTCGCATTTGGACTCCCCGTGGTCGCGCGCGGCGCAGCGCGCGTGGAGGACCTCGTCGACCGCTTCCTGGCCGGCGACACAATCAGCGACATCGCCGACGACTTCGACGTGCCGCTCGACCTCACGGCTTTGCTGCTACCTCAGCGGCTCCCCGACGGACTCTCGCGGCGAACGATGGGCGGGCGTCAGGGCAGGGACGGTTAGACGATCGCCGCGAGAACCCAAGAATCCCTCATCGGAAAGCCGCATGCCGGCGTGTGGCGATCGTGCAAGATCGACTGTTATCGACCGGCTCAGCGGCGGATGCGGTAGCGGATGTGGGTGGCGTCCGGCGTGTCGATCACCCGAACGATCTCCAACTCGATCTCCGACGGCAACACGTCGAACAGCCGACGGCCACGACCGAGCAGCACCGGGACCTGATGGATCTGCACCTCGTCCAGCACCCCGGCCTCGAGCGCCTGTTGCGCCGTGTACGCGCCACGCACCTGCACGTCCCGGTCCCCGGCGGCGGCCTTCGCCTGTTCCATCGCGCTTTCGATCCCGTCGGTCACGTAGGTCACCAACGGATAGCCCCAACGGGCGGCCGGGCCGGGCGGGCGGTGACTGGGCACGAAGATCGGGAGACCGCCATGATCGCCGCCCCAGTGATCCATGAGCTCGGCCGTCCGCCGCCCCGCGAGGACCGCACCGGCCGCGTTCCATTCCTCCTGGAATTGCCCGGTCGGCCCGGAAGGCTGGCCGGACTCCCCGTCCGCGTCGGCCCACTTGTGCAGCCGCTCGCCATCGTCGCCGCCGAGGAAATCGTCGGGATCGGCGATGTACCCGTCGAGTGACATCGACATATCGAGCACTGATGAGGACATGAGCCTGCTCCTTGTCTTCGACGGCGCAGCTCCACAGCCGCGCCTGCTGCTACTACGTCGAAGCAGGGATGCCAGATTCGACAAGGTCACGTCCCAGACGCGACCGGGAGTGGCACCGACTACTGCGATCGCCTGGTTGCGGTCGTCTCCACCGGGGCGCTGTGGACGCCCGCTAGCGCGTAACCGACCTAAACCCGGAGCTGGTGCCGAGCTTGGTGAGACCCGCGCGGGAATGCACGTTAGCGCGAGGCGCCCGCAACGGCCAGCCCGAGCGCCAGGGCGTCCTCGACGACGGCCACGGCCGGGTGCGGGGCATGGTCGGCGAGTCGCGCCCGCACGTCATGGCCGAGCTTGGCCGAGACGGCCGCGCTCGAGGCTCCGATGGCGGCGGCCGGAAGCCACGATGTTTGCCGGGTCTGCGCGAAGAGGCCGGCGGCCAGCGCCCCCATGACCAATCGGGCGGCGATCCCCGGCGGCGCGAGCCTGCTGGGCGTCGCCGGCAGCTTGTCGGCGACGAGCTCGCCGGCCGCCGCCGCCACCAAGAGCCGCCTGGTCCACGGCTGCCGGAACATCCGCGGCAGGGAGGGGTCCGAGCGCGCCACCACGGTCGCCACGCCGAGCTGGGCACGCGCGCCGGACGCGGCTCCGAGGAACACGCTGCCGACGACCGCACTCCGCCGCGTGTTCGCGCGATGCCTCGCCACGGCACGTCGCGCGCGCGAGTGTCGTGCTCGTGTCCGGAACTGCGTCTGGATGGAACTGTTCAACCATGTGCTCACCGGTTAGCTCCCAAGTGCGTGTGGTCCGGTCCAAATGCCGACCTGCATTGTCTGAGAGGGAGACGGCTCCGCCGCTCCTTCTCGTCTGAGGGGATCGACTGCGGGACAGCCTCGGCGCTTCGAGGTGGTACGAAACCGGAAGCGAGCCTTTCGCGCCATCACCGGGCCTGACGCCGGGCTTTGCCGCCTCATCGTCGGCGCGATGGTCAGACCCGCGGAGAGCGTCCCTGGCTCTGCGCGATGAGCTTCGACAGCTCGTGGGCGCTGTAGGTGATGGCGAACGGCGATCCGTCCGGCTCGAGTACCAGGCCGTTGTCGAGTGGCCCGGCATCGACGGCGTCGAATCCGAGCCTGTCGATGAGCCGCATCACCGCGCCGACTGCCAGGCGGTCGTCGCCCGCCGCTCCGACGGCGATGCGGTCCGGCGCGCCGCGCGGGCGCTGGTTCTCCTCGAGCTCGTGATAGCCGAGCTGATTGAGGCTTTTCACGACTCGCGCGGACGGGAAGCGCCGTTGTACGACCGTGCTTGTGCCGTCCGCGGCGGCGAGCTCCGCGTCGGCGCCGTCGACCGGCTCCCAGTAGTTCATCGCGTCCACGAGGATCTTGCCGTCGAACAGATCGCGCGGGAGCTCCCGGAAACGGTGCGTCGGCACGGCCAGGATGATGATGTCCGCGTGGCGGACGACGTCGTCGGTCGTGACGGCGCGCGCGCCGGGGGCGAGTACGTCGACGGTCAGAGCGATGTCGTCGGCAGGCCCCGATGCCGATATGGCGACGTCGTACCCTGCCGCGATCGCGGCACGGGCGATGCTCGTGCCGAACTTGCCGGCTCCGACGATGCCCAGGCGCAGATCGCCGAGCTCGCGGCTTGCCGTGGCATCGCTGGGCCGGACGTCACCGGTCACCTCGGCGACGGACTCCTCCGCGAGTCCGATCGCTTCGATTGCCATCTCGTCACCTCCTGGCCGCCGGCTCGACCGCCATCGTGTCGTCCTCCTCGGGCGCCGCGGCCAGCAGCTCGCGCACGCGCGGGATCACCTCGCGGCCGTACAGCTCGATCGTGGCCATCCGCTGCTCGTGAGGTACCCGTCCGACGGCGTAGGCCAAGTCGAAGCGGCTCACCCCGAGCGTCCGAACGACGGCCGCGATCTTGTTCGCGACGGTCTCCGGCGACCCGACGTACATCGAGCCGTGGGCGACCTCGGCTTGGAACTGGTCGAGCGTCGGCTGTCGCCATCCCCGCTCGCGCGCCGCGGACTCGAACTGCTCCTTCCAGTACGGCCACTGGATGTCCATGGCCTCCTCATCCGTCGGCGCCACGAACCCGAGCGAATGCAGCCCGATCGGGAGCGCCGGCTGCTCCTGCTGCTCGAGGGCGCGCTTGTAGAGGTCCACGTATGGCGCGAACCGCTTGGGATCGCCGCCGATGATCGCCAGCATCAGCGGCAGACCGAAACGGGCGGCCCGGATCACCGACTGCGGGCTGCCGCCGACACCCACCCAGGTCGGGATGTGCCCCTCGCGGATCGGAGGGCTCACGACCTGGTCCGTCAGCGGCGAGCGGAAGTCGCCCGACCAGGTGACCGGCTGGTCGCGCAGCAGCCGCACGAGCAGGTCGAGCTTCTCCTCGTAGAGCGTCTCGTAGTCGGCAAGGTCGAAGCCGAACAGCGGGAAGGACTCCGTCAGCGAGCCGCGGCCGACGACCAGCTGCGCCCGGCCGTTGGATACCGCGTCGAGCGTTGCGAAGTTGGTGTACACCCGCACCGGGTCCTGTGTGCTCAGGACGGTCACGGAGGTGCCGAGTCGGATCCGTTCGGTGCGACTGGCGATCGCCGCGAGGATCACATGACCCGCCGAGTCCATGAACTCCGGGCGGTAGTGCTCGCCGATGTTGAACGAGTCGATGCCGACGGACTCGGCGAGTACCGCCTCCTCAACGGTGTTGCGGATCACCTCGTCGCCGCTGACCGGTTGTCCGGCGTGGTCGACGGTGATCGGAATGAACGTGTCAAGGCCAAATTCGAACTCGTGCGCGGACATCTCTTCCTCAGTGCTCCTTCCAATATCGTGGTTGTCTACCATGATGGTACGATACCACTGTGGTAAAGAACCGCAAGTCCCCGTAACCTCCCCCCATGCCCGTCGCCGCGACCACCCCCGTGCAGGTGCCGATGTCGACGCTCCTGGCCGGCGTGGGCCGCGAGGCGACCGCTCGTGTCCGCCGCGCCATGCGTCCACTCGGCCTCGGCGCCCAGCAGTTCCTCGTTCTCAAACAACTCCAGGTGCTCGGCCAGACCAGCCAGGCCGAGCTTGCCGACGCGCTCGCCATCGACCCGAGCAACCTCGCCGCGATCGCCGCCGACCTCTGCGACCGTGACCTCGTCGCGCGCACCCGCCACGAGGTCGACCGCCGACGCTACGTGCTGCGGCTGAGCCGCGCCGGAGAGCAGCTGCTCACCCGCACCGAAGGCGCAATCGCGGCCGCCGAGGCGGACCTCCTCGCCCCCCTCGATCACGAGCAACGCGAGCAGCTCTACACCCTCCTGCGCCGACTCGCCGACGGCGTCGAGCTCTGCCCGACAGCCGACCACGACACCTGCGCAGCGTGACGCCCGCAAGGTGTGACTCGCATCCGCCGCTGGCCAGTCGCCGCTGATCGCGACTGGCCACTGGCGGATGCGAGCGGCTGCCGCTTCGCGCGACGCTTCGACGGCAATTGCGAAACGAGCAGGCCATGACCGAGACGGTCGGCACGACCAACGGCGCAAGCACGACCGAGCGCGCCATTGACATGGTGCGCTCGCCGGAGGCGACGTGCCGGGGATGGTCGCGTTCCTCGACCCCGAGCTGGAATGGCGGGCGCCCGAGTCGCTAACCGACGCGAGGTGGGGCCACTTCAAGCGTCCACCCTGGGGCCACTGCAAGTGCGACACTCAACAATGCTCGGCCCAACGGGCGCGAGAGAGGAGCAGATGGCATGACCGTCGATGTGACCCCGCGCGGTACGCGAGGCGCGAAGGCGCCGCCGAGCGGAGCTCTCGGTCGCGCCATGATGCGGGTAGCGCGGTTCGTGCACCGACGCACCGGCAACAAGATGTCCGGTGTACCGCTGCTGTACCTGACCACCGTCGGCGCCAAGAGCGGCCAGCGTCGCACGGCCGCCGTCATGTCCTTCCCCGAAGGAGACCACGCGTGGCTGATCGTGGCCTCGCGCGGGGGGACGGCCGACCACCCGTCGTGGTTCTACAACCTTGCCGAGCATCCCGACCGCGTCGAGATCGAGATCCAGGGACGAAAGACCACTGCGGCGCCACAGACGCTCATAGGCGACGAACGCGCGGCCGCGTGGGAGCGGATCACCCGCGAGCAACCCCGGTACGCGGGCTATCAGGAGAAGACCGACCGGGAGATCCCAGTCGTGCGCCTCACGGCACGCTGAACGCTCCACCGAAGCGCCAAGGCGCGCCCGGGCCGGAGGCGCGAGGAGCACCGCCGCGGATGCGCTCCCGCTTCGCATCGAAGGGGCAGCCTCCGGCCCGCTCGCCTGACGCCGAGACGACTGCTCCGATTCGTCCAATGCGGGCGCGCCGGACTTGACTGCCGACGCGCCGCTCGCGTCTGAACGCAGGAGCGGCGGGGTGTCCGCTTGACGCCCCTCACCGGGCATTTCAGAACCTACTGCGCTGTCGAAGAAGCAGGTCCAGGACATCTCGGTGATGCTCGACTACGACATGCTCGGATCGCCGAATTACGCCCGATTCATCTATGACGGCAACGGCGATGAGCAAGGCTTCGCCGGCCCGAACGGCTCGGGTGTGATCGAGCAGGTGTTCAAGGACTTCTGGGACGGCCAGGGCCTCGCGTACGAGACGATCCCGTTCGACGGGCGCTCTGACTACGACGCCTTCACGGTCGCTGGCATCCCGGCCGGCGGCATCTTCGCCGGCGCCGAAGGGATCAAGACCGCGGCCGAGGCGCGGATCTACGGCGGCACCGCAGGCCAGCCCTACGACGCCTGCTATCACCAGGCCTGCGACACCATCGCCAACATCAACAACACCGTGCTCGACCAGTTCTCGGACGCGGTGGCGAACTCGGTCGTCGTCTTCGCCCAGCGCAGCCAGCCGGTCGTCGACACCGCCGGCCTGGTGGCCTCGGCCGCCAAGCGTGCTGCGACGCGCGGTGCGCTCTACAAGGGCCCGCTCCTCATCCGCTGACGGCTGCAGCCTGACCATCGGGGCCGGATGCTTGCGTCCGGCCCTTTTCTTTGTCTCAGTTCTCATTAAGGAAAGACCAGTTATTGTCCGGCAATTGAAAGAAATGGTTTTGGCACTCTAAGATTCTGAGAGAATAAGATGAGATCAGATAAAATTTTCCCAAATATTTCTCAAAACAAAATCCAACAAATCATTTGACGCCTCTCGCGGCGGTGCTGGACAGTGCAGTCAAGTGGGGGCTGGCCGGACGGGGCCATTCGATGCGACTCGGGCGGCACAAGCCCCTCCGCAAC
>DATHJG010000502.1:0-10290 GCA_035489875.1 Solirubrobacteraceae bacterium
CTCCAGCGGGCGGTCGCCGGCACGCCGGGCATCGCCGCGGCCCCAGCGGCGTCGCTCAGCAAGGACGGCGAGATGGCGACGATCATCGCCATCCCCACCACCGCGCCCCAGGACGCCAAGACCTCCGATCTGCTCAACCGCCTGCGCGATGACGTCATCCCGCGGGCGACCCTCGGCACGCCGCTGAAGGTCTACGTGGGCGGCAACACCGCCGCGTTCGAGGACATCACCGACAAGGTCGCCGGGCGCCTGCCGCTGTTCATCTCGGTCGTGATCGGCCTTTCAGTGCTGCTGCTGGTGATGGTGTTCCGCTCGCTATGGATCCCGCTCGTCTCGGCGCTCTTCAACCTGCTGTCCGTCGCGGCCGCCTACGGCGTGGTGGTCGCGGTTTTCCAGCAGGGCATCGGCGCGAGCCTGATCGGCGCCGGCACAGACATCCCGATCATCTCGTTCCTGCCGGTCATGCTGTTCGCGATCCTGTTCGGGCTCAGCATGGACTACAACGTCTTCCTGCTCAGCCGGATCCACGAGGCCTACAACCAGGGCGACCGCCCGCGCGCGAGCGTGATCCACGGGATGGGCCGCATCGGCAAGGTCGTCGTGTTCGCCGGCCTGATCATGGCCGCGGTCTTCCTGAGCTTCGTCACCCAGAGCGACATGATCGGCAAGATGTTCGGCCTCGGCCTGGGCCTCGCCATCCTGATCGACGTGCTGATCGTCCGCATGGTCATCGCACCCGCGGTGGTGACGCTGCTCGGCGACCGCGCCTGGTGGCTGCCTGCCTGGCTGGACCGCGCGCTTCCGAACATCTCGCTGGAGGGCCGTCGGGACACCGCCGAGGCCGGAGCGGAGCACGAGAAGGTCCCCGTCTGAGGCATAGCCCACCACCAGCTTCTGGCGCCGTCGGCACCGACGATCGACGGCAGCGCGGAGAGCAGCCGGACCGGAGGTAGCCTCGCTTGTGCTCTGAGGCAGTAGGAGCAGTGCCCGCCGGCCGCTGCCCCGCGCTTGCTCCCAGGCGAAAGCGACAGTCACGAGCGCTCGGGCTGCGCCGCGCCGACCACGCAGCCCGGATCCCGCGCAATGCCACGATGCCGGAGCTCCGTCGCGCCCGATGCGCACGGGGCTCATGCCGCGTGTGCGAGGAGTCCCTGTTCAGCGGCGAGCGAGCGGTAGAGCTCGTCGCCCGCGCAGAGCTGGGCATGGGTTCCGACAGCGCGCACCCGGCCGGCTTCGAGCACGACGATGCGGTCGGCTTGCAGCACCGTGGCGAGCCGGTGCGCGACCACGATCACGGTGCATTCCCGGGCGGCGACCGCGACGGCACGCCGCAGCGCGGCGTCGGCCCGGGCGTCGAGCTGTGAGCTGGCCTCGTCGAGCAGCAGGACACGGGGACGGCGCAGCAGCGCGCGCGCGATCGCCACGCGCTGGCGCTCCCCGCCTGAGAGTGGCCGTCCGCCCGGCCCGACCATGGTCTCCAGCCCATCCGGCAGGCCTTCGATGAGCCGGTCAAGGCCGAGGCTCGCGAGCACCCGCTCCAGCGCGCCGGTGCTTGCTTCAGGCGCCCCGTAGCGCAGGTTCTCGGCGAGCGTTCCCGGCATGATCGGCGCGTCCTGCTCGACGTAGCCGAGCTCCTGGCGCAGCGCCCGCAGTGGCCACTGCGCCAGCGGCCGCCCGCCGACGCGGACGACCCCGCCGTTGGGCACACGGAACGCGCACAGCAGCTCGAGCAGCGTCGTCTTGCCCGAACCCGACGGCCCGACGATCCCGGTGACGCCGCCGGCGGGCAGCGCGAGCGTGACGCCTTTCAGGATCTCTCGGTCACCCGCATGCACGGTGACGTCCTCCATCGCGATCAGCGGGCCGGCGCCGACGACAGTGGCGGCGGTCGGCTCGGTCGTGCGCTCCGCTGCCAGCGCCTCGAGGGGTCGCAGACGCGTGTCGGCGGCGATCGCGTTCTGCAGTTCCGTCACCGCGGCGACGACGAGCACGACGGGGGCGACGAGCAGCATCAGGTAGAGCAGGAACGCGATCAGGTCCGGCACGGAGATCGCGCCCGACGCGGCCCGTGCGCCGCCGAGCCCGAGCGCGATGAGGAACGCGATCTGGATCGACGCGTCGCCGCCCGCCATCACGATCGCCCTGGCGCGCGCGGCGCGCACACCGCCCGCGTAGGCCTCGTCGGCGTGCATGTCCAGGGCGTGTTGTTCGCGGTCTTCCTCCCCGTTCGACTTCACGGTGCGCAGGTGCCGCACGACCGGCTCCATCCGCCCGGCAAGCGCTCCGACCGCCTCCTGGCTGGCGGTCATGTCACGCGCGATTCGCGGCAGCAGCACTCCGACCATCGCGCCCAGCATCACGATCACCGCGAGCGTCGCGCCGAGAAGCACGACGTCGATCGTCGCCATCATCGCGAGCGAGACGACAACCGTCAGCATCCCGCCCACGACACCGCTCAGCGCCTGCCCGGCCGAGCCGCGCAACAACGTCGTGTCCGCGACCACCCGGCTGACGAGGTCGCCACCTGCGTGACGACCGACCTGCAGCACCGGGGCGAGCAGGATCCGTCGCGCGATCGCGCGCCGTGCGTCGCGGACGACGCCTTCGGCCGTGCGCTCCATGACGAAGGTGCCGAGCATGTTCGCCACGCTCGCGAGCACCACGATCACGAGCAGCGCGCCGACCCATCCCAACACCGAGCGGTCCTCCGCTACGGCCTCGAGCACCTCTCGCGCCGCGAGCGGCTGCACGACACCGGCCGCGGAACCGAGCAACGTCAGCGCGGTGCCGAGCGCGACGGCACGGCGATGCGCACGCAGACGGGAGAACAGGCGCGTCAGCGACGGGAACATGTCCCCATGAAACGGCCTGCCCCTGGGGCGGAGTCAAGGACGATGCCGAGCGACCAGCGGAGCCAGCGCCAGATTCATCACCCGCCGCTGCGCCGGCGCGAGCGTCTCCAGCGCCGCGCCGAGGCCAGCGTTCATGCGCCGCCACTCCTCCTCATCGGTGGACGGCTGCTCCGGGAGCACCGCGGGCATGTCGTCGATCATCCCGCGCAGCGACCCGCGCATCTCCTCCGCGAGCTGGTCAACCCGCGGGTCGTCCGCGTCGGCGTCGGCCAACGCGTGGAAGCGCTGGTGCTGATCGACGAAGTTCGGCAGGCCGCGCTCGAGCACCGCGAACACGGCGTCCAGTCCCTCCTTCTCGGCGGGTCCCGCCGCGGGCATGAACGCCGCCAGGGCGCGCGAGACGCGCCGCTCGACGAGCTCCTGCTCGGGCGTGAGATCGGGAACGGTGGCCCGCAGGAGCGCCAGCGAGTGGTCTTCCCACAGCTCTGCGGTCGAGGCGGCGATCGGGTCGTCGATGCCCTCCGCGAGCAGCTGGGCGAGCAGCGTGCGCCGGAGCTCGCGCTCGGTGATCTCGCCGGCAAGCTCGCCGTCGAGCTCGGTCAGCCGCGCACGGAGCGCGCTGCCGCGGTCGTCGGATGCAAGCGCCGCGATCTCGCGCAGTGGCAGGCCGATCGCGCGCAGGCGCACGATCCGTCCGAGAGCAAGCAACGCCGGAGCACCGTAGCGGCGGTAGCCACTCCCGTCGCGCGCAGCCTCGGGCAGCAGGCCGCGAGCATGGTAGACGCGAATCGCCTTGACCGAGACGCCGAGCAGCGCCGCCGCCTCGCTGATCAGCAATCCGGGATCGTCGCTGCCCACACCGCTAAGGCTAGGACCAGCCTGCTCCCATCGCGGTGTGATCGCCGTCCTTGCCCGCCGTCGGGGTCGGGCCCATCGCTGGTCTGAGCCCACCACCGTGAGGAGGCCACCGATGGAAGTACCGGGCCGCGACGTAACTGCCGACCCCCCTGAACCTGAACCGGAGACCTTGCCACCCGACGCCCCGCGCCGCGAGGAGACCGCTCCCGACGGCTCTTCACTCGAGGGCTGGTTTGAGTTTCCCTGTCCGCTTCACGGACGCGCGCGGGCGCGTCAAAGTCGAGAACTTTGCCGCCCAGGCAAATGCGGTAGTCGCTTGCCGGTCCGCGCCCGCGCCTGCTCGTCGTCCCTTGCGGGCGCGTGGGGCGTCGCGGCGGAGACGACCGCATCCAGGCGATTGCGAAAGCGGATGCCGTGACGGGGAACGCGGCGCGGCTGGTTCGGGGCGCCCACGCTGTGCCTATGCAAGGCGCAGGAGCGACGGCCGACACGGATCCTCCTTGTCCCAAGGCGCGCGCCAGACTTGACCGCCGTCGCGCTCGCGTTTCAACGCCGGAGCGGCGGGTGTCCCGGTTGACGCCCCGTCACTGCGACACCTCACCGGGCGGGTCTTACGGGACACCCGGTGCCGACACCGCCGCGACAAGGCGCCATATCGAGGCGGAGTGTCCGCAACGGGTTCCCTTTCCGTACGCAGCATCCGCTTGGCGCGGTGGTCAACCGGCCCTCGGTGTGGTCTGACCGATGAATTTTGCGCGCCGTGTTGGTCTGTACGCCGAATACCGACTCACGGGAGACTGACGCCATGCGGAAACTGACCTTTGCCATGAACCTGAGCCTGGACGGCTACATCGCCGCGCCCGGCGACGACCTCGGCTGGAGCGTGCCGAGCGACGAGCTGTTCCAGTGGTGGTCCGATCGGGTGGGGGCGACGGGCCTGGCGCTGTACGGGCGCAAGCTGTGGGAGACGATGAGCTCCCACTGGCCGACCGCCGACAAGCAGCCTGGCGCCACACCGGCGCAGATCGAGTTCGCCCGCCGCTGGCGGGACATGCCGAAGGTGGTGTTCTCCTCGACGACCAGCACGGTCGACTGTAACGCCCGCCTGGTCACCGGCGACGCTGTCACCGAGATCACCCGGCTCAAGACTGAGGATGGCGGTCCCATGGACGTCGGCGGCGCCACCCTCGCCGCGGCGGCCATGCGGGCCGGGCTGATCGACGAGTACGCGATCGTCACCCACCCGGTCCTGGTGGGCGGCGGCACGCCGTTCTTCACGGCCCTGGACAACTGGGTGAACCTGAACCTGGTGGAGACCCGGACGTTTCCCGACGGCGTGCTCCTGACCAGGTACGAGACCAGGCGCTGAATACCCGACCTCGGATCGGCGCGGGCTCGGGCCACCCAAGGATCTCGTGGCCGTTAGGCGATCCGCTTGCGACACGGAAATGGACCGTGCCTGGACGGGACCGCCTAGGTCCGGAACTTGATCATCGCTCGTGAGCTCCTCGGGCCCGAGGCTCGCTGGCCAGGAAGTCAAGACCGCGAGCGTCGCCAGACGCAGCTCGGGCACCGACGGCCGCAACGCTCGGCCACGACGCGCTGGCCCGGGCATCGCCTCAGCCTGTCTCGGCGGCGAGGGCCTCGGCGTAGGCGGCGGCCAAGCGCTCGCTTGCGGTCGGGTCGCCGCCCGGCGGCGGTGACGCCCCCAGGTGCTCACTGCGCAGCTCGGCCATGAAGTCCTGCCACAGCGCGGGACCGCCGTCGGCGAGCAGCTCGGCTCGCACACGCAGCGTCGGGGTGCTCGGGCGGTTGCGCAGGCCCCACTCGCCGAGCAGGGCCAGCAGCGGGACCAGCTCGATCGCCGCCTCGGTGAGGCTGTAGGTGGCGCGGTGTCCGCGCCCGACGGCTGCCCGCGTCAGCAACCCGGCCGAGACGAGCCGTCGCAGGCGGTCGGCGAGGATGTTCGAGGCTATCCCCTCCTCCGAGCGCTTCTGAAGGACGCGGAAGTGCCGGCGGTTGCCGAACATGACGTCACGCAGCACCAGCAACGACCAGCGGTCGCCGATCACCTCGACCGCCGCGTTGATCGGGCAGCCCGAGCGCGGTTCGGCCGTGCGCGTCGGCATCGCACTGATAGTACTTGCAGTTTGCCATCGCTAAGTCTAACGTTTGGCGACCGCTTGCAATCCGCAATCACCTTGGAAGGACGTCGATGCCAGAGACCACCTGCCACATGTCGATCTCGCTCGATGGTTTCGTCGCCGGGCCGAACCAGAGTCGCGAGGATCCTCTGGGCAAGCGCGGGAGAGAGCTCCACAGCTGGCACCTCGGCGACGAGCGCGCCAACGAGGCCGACGAGACCGCGAACGCCTGGCTCATGCGCCCGCGAGGCGCCTACGTCATGGGGCGCAACATGTTCGGGCCGATCCGCGGCGCGTGGGCAGAGGACTGGCGGGGATGGTGGGGGCCCGAGCCGCCGTACCACGCACCAGTGTTTGTGCTCACCAACCACGCCCGCGAGCCGATCGAGATGGAGGGCGGGACGTCCTTCCACTTCGTTACCGAGGGCTTCGATGCCGCCTACGCACAGGCGCGTGAGACCGCCGGCGAGGACGGCGTCGACATCGCGGGCGGCGCCTCCACCGTTCGGCAGGCGCTCGTTGCCGGGGTCGTCGACGAGTTCACGCTCGACATCGCCCCGGTCCTGCTCGGGTCGGGTGAGCGGATCTTCGACGGCGTCGAGTCCCTGGGGTTGGAGCCTGTCGAGGTGCTGCATTCGCCGCTGGCCACGCACATCCGCTACCGCCGGGCGAGTTGAAGCATGGTTTCCGGATAGGGATACGAGTCCGAGCGCCGAGAGGCCCGGACGGCGCGGACCTCCTCCACGGCGATGGCCATGGCCTGGTCGTCGTCGAGATCGCCTCGTCCGGCGAGCCGGAGCCGGTCCATCAGGGCCTGCAGCTCCTCTCTGGCCACTTCTAGGCGGCCCGCATCCAGATAGGCCCCCAACGCGTCCTCGACCACCTGGCTCTCGCTGTCGCCACGACCGGCGGCCAGCACCTTGGTCGCGGTCAGGACATCCTCGTCGACGTACATGGTGGTCTTGCGTCGGCCCATATGGTCAGTGTTGCCGTCATGACGGTAAGACGGCAAGACTGTGTCACAAGCCGATCCGCTTACGGCACGGTCCTGGGGCCGTCGAGCCGTGTGGCTTGTCCCGCGCCCAGCGCGTTTGGCGTGGTGGAGTTAAACGGCCGCTCGGCCTGGCCCGGCTCGAGGACCACCACCGGGATCTCGCGGTCGGCCTTGGCCTGGAACTCGTCCTAGGGTGCCCCAGTCGCGGTCATGATGCGCCACAGCTCGGGCTTCTCCTCGGCCGTGGCGACCTGCGCCCGAGCGGTGTGGTGGTCGGCCTTGACCTGCACGGCGACGATCGGATCGTCTTGAAGGTTGAGGAACCAGCCGGGTGGATCGCCGCCGCCGTTGGAGGCGACCACTAGGTAGTCGTCTCCGTGCCGTTGGTAGATCAGCGGCGTGGTCCGCTTGGCACCCGAGTTGCGCCCGGTGGTGGTGAGCAGCAACACCGTGGTGCCCTGCCAGTCGTGGCCTTCCTCGCCATCGGTTTCGCGGCATCTGTCGACCTGCTCCTGACCGAACAATGGGACAACCATCAGCCGATCTTCTCCGCCAGCTCGACGATGATCCCCGCCGGGCCGCGCACGTAGCAGAGCCAGTAGCTGTTCTCGTAGGTCTCCAGCTCGCCGACCAGCTCGCCGCCATGCGCTCGCAGGCCGGCGAGGGATGCCTCGATGTCGTCGACGACGAAGAGGATGTGGCGGATGCCCGGGGCGTTGGCCGGTGCCGGCCCGTCGTCGCCCTCGTATGAGGGCGAGCGGTACTTGGCCAGCTCGACCTTGCCGTTGCCATCCGGGGTCCGCAGCATCACGATATCCGCCCGCACGCCCTCGAGCCCGTTTATGCGGTCCACCGAGCCGCCCTCGACGGACGCCTCGCCCTCCAATTCGAGCCCGAGTGCCGCGAAGAACGCGGTCGCCGCCGCGAGGTCGTCGACGACGATGCCGATGTGCTCCAGGCGCTGGACGGTCATGAACGGCCTCCGGCCAGCTCCTGCGGCGTGTACTCGTCGTGCCTGCGTACCCACGAGCCGGTCCGATCCTGCGGCTCTTCGGTGAACTCTTGCGGGTCCATGACCTTCCTCTCTTTGGTGTCGTGGGCCGCGCGGCTCGCGGCCCTTCACCTGATGAGCGGAGCCGGTCAGCGCTTCTCGACATGGAACACTCATTCAGCTCCCAGATCGTCGCGTAGGGGGAACGGCTTGCGGGACAATTCCGACGACGCGCAACCGTTATGACGGCGGACCAGCGCTGTCTCGTACGCGGATCGTTAGATGCGACGCGCCGGTTCGACGGAGCGGGGTAAGCCGAACCGACGCGGCGCGACGCGAGCTCGAGCCTCACGGTCGGAGGTGCACCACGTCCAATCCGTGCTCCGACGCCAGGCGGGCAGTGACCAGCGACCGGTGACAGGCGCTCGGCTCGGCCTCGACGCACAGGAGGACGGGGGTCACCTCGTCCGGCAGCGAGGCCAGCAGCTCCGACAGGTCGAACGGGTCGAGAATCTGCTCGGTATAGCCCGCGACGTAGCCCGGATCGAGGCTCTGGCGGGAGCGCTTGCCGACCCCGGCGGCATCGTCGACCGCGTACTGCAGCTGGCGCAGCTCGGTCGTCGGCGCGAGGTCCCGGACGTGCCGGTACGAGATGCCGACCGCTCCGAGTGCCCGCTGCAGCCGCTGCGAGTTCGCCCACGCGTACTGGGGCCCGCGGACCCCGCGGCGCTGGCGCACGTCGACCACGAATGGGCGCTCGAGCCCGCGCAGCGCCGTCAGAAAGGAGGCGAGATCCCAGTCGTGGACGCCGATCGTCGCGATGCGTGCGGGCACCGGTTCCATGTTGCCAAAGCGCGCCATCGGCATCCCCTTCAACGTCGTCGGCGCCCGCTCGCTGTGCTCGCGCAGTAGACGGCAAAGGCAGAAACCCTCTCGCGGGATGAGGCCGTGGCGCAGCGCTCGGACGACAAAGCGCCCCGCAGGGCTCGGGGGCCTTGACGTCCGCGGCTACCCCCGCTTGCCGGTCAACGGCTCGAGCACGTCGTCGACCAGTCGTCATCGACGAGCTCACGGATCGACCCGGCGCTCTACGCGAACACCACGATGAGGGCTTGCGGCACATCAACTACGACAGCGACTGCCGGCGCCGGGCACCCGCGAGCGCGGAGTCGCGAGCAGCGCGACGGATGTCCTGGCGGCCGCTCGATGCTCCAGCGCAGCGAACGTCTTCAGCACTTCGCGCTCGCCATCTGCCCAGCGCACCTCGTGGGTCCCGATCTCCCCACCGGCCAGCGGTTCAACAAGCCACAACGGTGCGCCTCGCGCGCCGGCGAGCGCAGCAACCGCGGCATCCGGCGACACCTGTAGGAGTCGGCCGGAGCCCGCGTGCAAACGTCGCGCCCGCGCCGCAAGCCGAACGTCTTGCGGATCTGGCAGAGGCGATGGCGCATCGTGGCGTGGTGCACGCAAGCCTCGCCGTAACACCGCCGGCGTGCGCCGCCCGCACTGGACTTCCGGCCGAACGATCCGTCACGGTCTGGGTGGCGCGCTGGCCCTACGCGAGGAGTACCTCACGGCGCCACTGTTGATCGGCTATGCCCGCGTGTCCACCGACGAGCAGGACGTCACCGCGCAGCGCGAGGCGCTGGCGGCACTCGGAGTCAGCGCCGAGCGCATCTACGTCGACCACGGCCTCACGGGACCAACCGCGATCGGCCCGGGCTGCGCGAGGCGCTGGCTGCATGCCGCGACGGCGACACGCTCGTCGTTACCAAGCTCGACCGGCTCGCACGCTCACTGCCCGACGCTCGCGAGATCCTCGACGGCCTCACGCGCCGACACGTCAAGCTCAGCCTCGGCGGCTCACTGCACGACCCCAACGACCCCGTCGGCCGCCTCCTGTTCAACGTGTTGGCCATGGTCGCCGAATTCGAAGCTGACCTCATCCGGCTACGCACCCGCGAAGGAATGCGCGTCGCCAAGGCCAAGAGCCACCTGCGCGGCAAGCAGCCCAAGCTCAACCCTCGCCAGGAAGCGCACCTCGTCGCCCTGCACCGCGCCGGCGAGCACAGCACCGACGAGCTCGGCGACTCATCGGCGTCGCGCGCTCGACCGTGTACCGCGCCATCCAACGCGACGAGCGAAGCCAGGCGACCTTCGTTGAGCGCCACGAAGCGATAACGCCCCAGCTCCAATGGCCGATCCTTGGCGGAACGGCGGCGTGGAATTGCTCACGATCACCAGCAACTGGTACGGGTGGTGTGTCCGCGTCGTGCACGGCGCTGGTGGCCGCCGCGGCCACGCGTTCGGCGCCAAGCCGGTCGGTCACCCTCGCGGTAGGAGCCGAGGGTCTCGCGCACGCGGTCAGTCGCCTTCGGGGAGCCGGCCGCTCGAGTCCACGCCTGGCCGGACCGGGTCACGACGGTGCGCAGCGCGTGCTCGGTCACGACC
>DATHJG010000503.1:0-2426 GCA_035489875.1 Solirubrobacteraceae bacterium
GGAACCGGACGGAATCGTGCCGCTGGCAGAGCGTGGCGCTCCGGAGTAGAGTGATCCAATCACTTACTCTCTGGAGGGGCCGGATGAACGCGTCAGAGCTGCTGCTGGACGATGCCGCCGAGGTGATCCCCGGCGGCGTGAACACCTGCCGGCGGCGCAGCGAGCCGCGCATCTGCATCCGCCGTGGCGCGGGCGCGTACATCGAGGACCTCGACGGGCGCCGGTACCTCGACTACCACGCCGCGTACGGCGCGATCCTCCTCGGCCACTCGCACCCCGCGGTGGTCGAGCGGGTGAGCCGGGCGATCCAGGACACCGTGCTGTTCGGCGTCGGCGTCACGGAGGCCGAGGTCGAGCTCGCGCGCGCGATCGTTCGGCACGTGCCGTCGGTCGAGCAGGTGGTCGTCTGCAACAGCGGCTCGGAGGCGACGTTTCACGCGATCCGGCTCGCGCGCGGCATCACCGGACGCGAGAAGATCGTCAAGTTCCAGGGCTGTTACAACGGCTTCCACGACTACGTGCTCCGGAACGTGTTGAGCGCGCCCGGCGGCGTCGGCGCCCGCGATCCGCATTCCAAGGGGATGCTCGAGGCCGCGATCGACGCGACCGTCGTCTGCCGCTTCAACGACCTCGACGACGTGGGAGCGGCGCTGGAGCGCCACGACGGCGAGGTGGCCGCGATCCTGGTCGAGCCGATCGCACACAACTCGCCGGGCCTGCTCCCCCACCCCGGCTTCCTGCCCGGCCTGCGCGACCTGTGCGACCGCACCGGCGCGCTGCTGATCTTCGACGAGGTGATCACGGGGTTCCGGCATCACATCGGCGGCTACCAGGCGATCGCCGGTGTCATGCCGGACCTCACGACGATGGGCAAGGCGATCGCCAACGGGTTCCCGATCGCGGCCGTCGGCGGCGCGCGGCGGCATCTCGAGCACTTCACGACCAACCCGGCCGGCGACGTGCACTTCGGCGGGACGTACAACGGCAACGCGGTCGGGGTCGAGGCCGCGCTCGCGACGATCGAGCAGCTCGAGGACGGCCGGGTCCACGAGCATGTCTTCGCGCTCGGCCGGCGCATGCGCGACGGGCTCGCCGCGATCGCCGAGCGCGCCGGGGTCCCGGCGGTCGTCGGCGGCTACGGCTCGCTGTTCGTCCTCTGCTTCATGGAGGGCCCGCTCAACTCCTACGAGGACGTCCTGCGCAACGACACCGACCTCTTCATGCGCTACCGGCGCGAGCTGATCGCGCGCGGCGTGTTCGAGATGCCGGAGAGCCTCGGCCGCAGCCACATCGGCGCGGCGCACACCGAGGACGACGTGGACCGCTCGCTCGAGATCGCCGAGGAGGCGCTGCGCGCCGCGCTCGACCAGCGCGCTCGAGCCGGCCGGAGCGCCGCCGCGTAGCGCACGGTCAGCCGTCGGGCGCGACGAGCGGGACGAAGCGCACCGGGTCGTGCTCCTCGTGCTCGAAGACCCGGCCGCGGCGGCGCACGAGCATCAGCCGCTGCGAGCGGCCGTCGATCGGGAGCACCATCCGGCCGCCGTCGGCGAGCTGGTCGACGAGCGCGGGCGGGACCCCGTGCGCGCTGCCGGCCGCGACGTTGATCGCGTCGTACGGCGCCCCCTCCGCGTAGCCGGCCGTGCCGTCGCCGACGACGAGCGCGACGTTGCGGACGCCTGCCGCGTCGAGCGCGGCACGTGCGCGGCGGGAGAGGAACCCCAGGCGCTCGATCGACACCACGCGCGCGGCGAGCCGGGCCAGCACGGCGGCGTGGTAGCCGGAGCCGGTCCCGACGTCGAGCACGGACTCGTCGCCGCGCAGCTCGAGCAGCTCGCACATGCGCGCGACGACGTACGGCTGCGAGATCGTCTGCCCCTCGCCGATCGGCAGCGCGGCGTTCTCCCATGCGAGCTCGCGCAGGTGCTCGGGCACGAACAGGTCGCGCGGCACGGCGGCCAGCGCCGTCAGCACGCGCGGATCGCGCACGCCGCGGGCGACTTCGTAGAGCAGCCCAGCCCGGTCCATGACGTATGTCTACCCCGCCCGGTCACCGTGAACGTCTGCGCGAGCCGCGCCCGCCCGCGGTCCGCGCGAGCGCGCGCAGCCGGCGCGCGATCGGGTCCGGCCGGGATTGTCCCAAGGTCGCAGACCGCATGCCCGGGAACCTGGTAGACATGAGCTCGGATGACGAGGCCCAGGCGACGGACGCGAGAGCCGGACGCGCTTGCGGGATTGACCCCGCGGGAGGCCGAGGTGCTGCGGCTGGCGGCGCGGGGGCTCCGCTCGACGGAGATCGCGGTGCCGACGGTCAAGCGGCACCTGACGACCGTCTACCGCAAGCTCGACGTCGAGAACCGCGTGGAGGCGACGGCGCTGTACTTCGCCGGCGTGCGCCCCAAGCCGCGCGACGACGATCTCATGCTCAT
>DATHJG010000504.1:0-3703 GCA_035489875.1 Solirubrobacteraceae bacterium
CGGCGACGGTGGCGAGCCGCCGACGAACGCCCGTACGGGCTGCGTGAGCTCGTGCGCGGCGGGAGACTCGACGAGCATCGTGATGACCGTCGGCGCTCCGCAGAGGTGGGTGATGCCCTCCTCCTCGAGCAGCCGCCAGACCGTACTGGGGTCCAGCGTTTCCAGGCACACGTGCCGTGCTCCGGCGGCGGTGACCGCCCACGTGAACGCCCAGCCGTTGCAGTGGAACATCGGGAGGGTCCACAGGTAGGCGCTCGACGGCCCGAACCCGGCCTCTGCGATCACGCCTAGCGCGTGGAGGTAGGCGCCGCGGTGGACGTACATGACGCCCTTCGGGGAGCCGGTCGTCCCGCTCGTGTAGTTGATCGAGAGCGGCGCCCGCTCGTCCGGCGTCAGCGCCGGCGCCGGGTCGGCCGCCGCCAGCGCGTCCTCGTAGCCGCGTCCCGTCACCAGGAGCTCGACCCCCTGTCCCGCGATCTCCCGACCCTGATTGGCCAGCGCCTCACTGACGACGAGGCAGCGGGCGCCGGAGTGCTCGACGATGTAGCGGCACTCGCTCGCACTCAGCCGCGTGTTCATCGTGACCAGCACAGCGCCGGCGCGCGGCACCGCGAAGTGCAGCTCGAGCATCTCCGGGACGTTCGGCAGCAGCGTCGCCACCCGGTCGCCGGGCTCGACCCCGAGGCGCGTCAGTCCCCCGGCGATCCGCTCGACGCGCTCGTGCAGCTGGGCGTAGGTGCGCGTGATGTCGCCGAAGCGAACGGCCGGACGGTCGCGCCACACCCTGGCGCTGCGGGTCAGGAAGCTCAACGGCGTGAGCGGAGCCTGTGAGGCGGGGCCGAGCTCGATCACGTGGCGGTCAGCTCCCGGTCGTCCGCCAGCGCCTCCGCCCGCCGCGCGAGGTACGGGACGCCGGTCTCGAGGCGCGCGAAGTACGCGTCGTCGGTCGTGCCGGAGAGGTAGCGCTTGTAGCTCCCCTCGAGGAATACGGCCGACTTCCACACGGCGAGGACGGTGTACCAGCGGAGCTCGTCGACCGGCCTGCCGGACCGCTGCTCGTAGAGCGCCGCGACCTCGGCCGGCGTCGGGAAGCCCTCGGCGGCGGTGACGCCGCTCAGCGCGAGCATCGGGTCCTCGTCATCCTCGACCTCGGCGTACGTCGCCTGCAGGTAGCCGAGATCGGCCAGCGGGTCGCCGAGCGTCGCGAGCTCCCAGTCGACGACGGCGGCCACGCTCGGCGCGCCAGGCCCGTAGATCACGTTCCCGATCCGGAAGTCGCCGTGGACGAGCGTCGTCTCGCGCTGCTGCGGGGCGTTCTCGGCGAGCCAGCCGGCAACCCGTTGAAGGGCCGGGAGCGGGCGGGTCGCGTTCACGTCGAGAAGCTCCGTGAAGCGCCGGACCTGGCGCGCGAGGTAGCCCGTGGGCCGGCCGATCGTCTCGAGCGCGCCGCCGCGCCACGGGACAGCGTGGATCTCGACGAGCGCCTCGACGAGGTCGATCACCGCCTCGCGCCGGTGCTCAACGGGGAGGAACGCGGCCGTCGCGCTCTCCGCCAGGACACGGCCCTCGACGCGCGACATCAGGTAGAAGGGCGCGCCGATCACGTCCGGGTCGGCACACATGTCGACGATGTCGGGGCAACGCACCCCGCTGCCGGCGAGCGCGGCGACGAGGCGTGCCTCGCGCAGCACGTCGTGCGAGCTCGGCGGGAGCGGCCCGAGCGGCGGGCGTCGCAGCACGACCTCGAGCCCTTCGCGCTGGATCAGGTAAGTGAGGTTCGAATGCCCCTGCGAGAAGGGCGTGACCTCGAGCGCCCCGGAACCGAGGCCAAGGCCATCGAGGTAGTGCTGGAGACTGGACCGTGCCAGCGGGTCGGTCACCGCAGTCGCGTCAAGGTCTCGACCGGGCGCCCTCGACGAAGATCGTCGCCAGCGTGCGCCCGAGCTCCTGCGGGGCCATGTCGCCTTCCGGATCGAACCAGAAGATCGTCCAGTTCAACAGATTGAGGAGTGAGAGCGTCAGGTACTTGGTCTCGATGTCTGCGCGGATGCGGCCCGCCTTCTGCTCCGACTCGATCAGCTCGTGCAGCAGATGCTGGTACTGGTCGCGGCGTTCGATCACGCTCGTCCGGCGCTCTACCGGGAGCGCGCGCAGCTCGATGAGCATGACGGCGTGCATGTCGCGGTCGTGCAGCGCGGTCACCACGTGCCGCTCGATGACGTTCGCCAGCCGGGACTCGGCGGGGCCACTCTCGGCGACCTCGCGGACCTGGTCCGTGATACGCCGCAGGCTCTCGTGGCAGATCGTCACGAGCAGGTCGTCCTTGCCGCTCATGTGGTAGTAGAGCGACGCCTTCTGGATTCCGAGCAGCTCGGCGAGCTCGCGCGTCGTGCTGGCTGCATAGCCCTTGCGGCGAAAGAGCGCCGCGGCGGTCTCGATCAGCCTGGCGGCGGTGCTGCGATCGTCGACCTGGGCGTCGCTTCCGCGCGGTCGGCGGGTCCCCCCGCTGGCGGTCTCAGCGGCTTCGCGTGTGTCAGAGCCCGGCTCGCTCATGCCGGACGCACGGTATCCGAGCGGGACCTGTACGTCAACCGAGCGCCCGGTAGAAGAAGTTGACGACCTATCGGGCGCTCGGTAGAGTCGTGGCATCTGAGGCGTAGGAAACGGAGGACACCTTGAGTGGAGACGTCGAGGCCGGAGAGGGCCATTTCGCGGCGACGATGGGGAGTGTGCCCGCGCCGATCGTCACGATGGTGCGCGAGGCGCCCGAGGCTTTCGCGGGCTACATCGAGATTCGCACGTGGCTCATGCGCACCCCGGAGGAAGGTGGGCATCTCGAGAAGAAGATCAACCACCTGATCTTCTGCCTGATCGACGTCAACCTCGGCAACCTCGAGGGCGCCGTCAACCATGCACGGGCGGCGATCCGCAACGGGCTCACGATGGGCGAGCTCACGGAGGGCGTCATCCAGGTCTTCATGACCGGCGGCATCGCCACCTGGGGCCGGACGGGGTACAAGCTGCTCGACATCATCCGGGCGGACATCGACAGCGGGTCGCTGAGCGCATCCGGGGCCGCCGGGTGAACCACGCCACGACCACGGTCGCCGTCGTCGGCGGCGGGAGCCTGATCGGGACGCACCTTGTGGAGCTGCTCCACGCGGAGCGCCCGGGGTGGCGGCTCCGCGTCGTCGACAACTTCAGCACGGGCCGGGAGCAGGAGCTCGTCGAGCTGTTCAGTCCGGACGACGCGCTGATACGGCTCGACATCCGCGACCGCGAGGGGTGCGAGGAGGCGCTGACCGGCTGCCGCATCGTGTTCCACCTCGCCGCGATCCTCAGCATGTCCTTCGAGCGCGACGCGCGCACGGGCGTCGAGGTGAACGTGCTTGGGATGGGCAACGTCCTCGAGGCCACGGCGCGCGCCGGCGCGCGGCTCGTCCTCGCCTCGTCCAGCGGCGGGGTCCACGGAATCGCGCCCGCCGGAGTCGTCGACGAGTCGTCGCCCTTCCACCATGCCGCGCTGCCGCCGGGAACGGCGATGTACGGCGCCGCGAAGCTCCTGGCTGAGCACCGCTGCCGGGCGCTCGGCGACCAGGACGGGCTCGAGTGGGTCACGCTGCGCTACAGCTCGGTCTACGGCCCGCGCCAGCACGACCGCGGGCGCCACACGCAGGCGCTCACCGAGAACCTACGCCGCCTG
>DATHJG010000505.1:0-2382 GCA_035489875.1 Solirubrobacteraceae bacterium
CGCTCGCGGTCGTAGCGCTCGGCCTGCACGGTGTCGCGCTCCCGCGCGGCCGCCTGCAGTGACTGCGCGATCCGTTCGAGGGCCAGCTCGACCTTGGTCCGCTGTGCCTGGACCCGCTCGGCATCGGCCTGCGCCGACCGGACGGCCGCCTGCATCCTGGAGAGCCGCTCCGCGGACCGCGCCGCCCGCACCTTGGCCTCGTTCTTGGCCTCCGCGGTCGCCTGCGTGTCCTGGAGCCGGGCCGTCTGCTCGGCGCGTGCCCCGGACAGCGCGGCGGACGCCCGTTCTGCCGCGCTCTCCGCGGCGGCGAGCTTGTCGTTGGCCTCGTCGACCGCGGCCTGCACCTCGATGACGCTCTGCGCGCGGGACGTGCCGCCGACCGCCCAGTGGGTGCCGAACACGTCGCCATCGGACGTCACGACCCGGACCGATGGGTGGGCCTCGACGAGCATGCGGGCGATGGGCAGCGACTCCGCGACCGCGACCTGGTCGAGCGCCTTGCCAACGGCCGGCCGCAGCGCCTCCGGCGCACGCACCAGGTCGACGGCCCAGCGGGTGCCGTACGGCAACGCGGGCCAGCTCGAACGGTCCACGTGCCCGAAGCCACCTACGACAATGCCCGCGCGGCCGGCGTCGGAGCCGCGCAGCAGCTCCAGCGCGGCGACGGCGTCGTCGCCGGAGGCCACCGCGATCGCGTCCGCGACCGGGCCCAGCGCGGCGGCCAGCGCCGCCTCGGCGCCCGGCTCGACGGTCAGCAGCGCGGCGACCGAGCCGAGCAGGCCGGGCAGCCGGTCACCGGCCGCAAGCAGCACGCCGGCGCCGTCCTTGCGGTTCAGCCCCATCGACAGCGCGTCGACCCGCGCCTTCCAGGAGGCGATGTCCTTCTCGGCGGTCCGCTCGGCGCGGACCAGCTCCTCGACGCGGGCCTGCGCGGCCTTCTGCGCGTCGACGGCGCGCTGGTGCCGTTCGCCGAGGCCGGCGTCGTCGGAGTCCTCGATGCCGGTCTCGGCCTGCGACTCGGCCAGCTCGACCGCCGCCAGCTCGGCGCGCTCGCCAGCCTCGGCGAGGTTCGTGGAGAGCCGCTCGATCTCCTCGGCGGTGGCGTTGGTCTTGCTGCGCAGCGCCTCGACCTGGCCGGCGAGCCGCGCGAGGCCCTCGCGCCGGTCGGCGACCGCGCGCACGGCGGCCATGTGGGCCTTCTCCGCGCTGGACACGACCTGCTCCAGCTCGGCACGCCGCTCGGCGGTCTCGCCGAGTATCGACCTCGCGACCTCGACGTGCTCGGCCAGCTCGGCCTCGCGGACGGCGGTCTCCTCGGCCTCGAAGTCCAGCTCCTCGGGGTCGCGGCCACCACGAGCCTCGGCGTCGTCGTTCGACGCGGTCAGGTGCCGCTCCCGCTCGACCGCGAGCCGCACGGTGCCGCGCAGCCGCTCCTCCAGCGCGGAGAGCCGGTACCAGGTGTCCTGCGCGGCGGCGAGGCGCGGCGCGTCGACCGCGAGCGCGTCCTCCAGCGCCGTCTGCTTGGCGTCGGCGACTTCGAGGGCCTGCTCGACCTCGTGGCGGCGGGCGCGGGCGGCGGCCTCGTCGGCCTGCTCCTTCGCGATCTCCGACCGCCGCGTGACCAGGTCGTCGGCGTGCAGGCGCAGCCGGGCGTCACGCAGGTCGGACTGCACGGACTGGGCCTTGCGCGCGATCTCGGCCTGCTTGCCGAGCGGCTTGAGCTGGCGGCGCAGCTCACTGGTGAGGTCGGTGAGGCGCGTGAGGTTGGCCTGCATCGCGTCGAGCTTGCGCAGCGCCTTCTCCTTGCGCTTGCGGTGCTTGAGGACGCCGGCCGCCTCCTCGATGAACGCGCGGCGCTCCTCCGGCTTGGCCTCGAGGATCTGGGCGAGCTGGCCCTGCCCGACGATGACGTGCATCTCGCGGCCGATGCCGGAGTCGCTCAGCAGCTCCTGGATGTCCATCAGCCGGCAGGTGTTGCCGTTGATCTCGTACTCGCTCGCGCCGTCGCGGAACATCCGACGGGTGATCGACACCTCGGTGTACTCGATCGGCAGCGCGCCGTCTGAGTTGTCGATGGTGAGGCTGACCTCGGCGCGGCCGAGCGGGGCGCGGCCCGAGGTGCCGGCGAAGATGACGTCCTCCATCTTGCCGCCGCGCAGATCCTTCGCGCCCTGCGTGCCCATGACCCAGCGCAACGCGTCGAGCACGTTGGACTTGCCGGACCCGTTCGGCCCGACGACGCAGGTGATGCCCGGCTCGAAGCGCAGTGTGGTCGCCGACGCGAAAGACTTGAACCCCTTGAGCGTCAGGCTCTTCAAGTGCACGAAGCAGACCTCTCAGGTCACCGGAACGCTGGTCTCATCCCATCGAGGGTACCTGTGG
>DATHJG010000506.1:0-5458 GCA_035489875.1 Solirubrobacteraceae bacterium
CACGTGGGTGGCCCCGAGCGGCGCGCACGAGATGCTGCGGCGCGACGTCGACGAGGCCGTCGTCGCCGCTTCGTCGCACACGCCGTTCGAGGCGACGTTCCGGGTGTTCGTGCTCGAGCGGGCGGACACGATGAACGACGAGGCCGCCAACGCGCTGCTCAAGACGCTCGAGGAGCCGCCCGCCTACGTCGTGCTCCTGCTGCTCACCGACCGCCTGACGCAGGTGCTGCCCACGATCGCGTCGCGCTGCCAGCCGGTGCGCTTCGACCCGCCCGCGCCCGCCGAGCTCGCCGCGCGGCTGGAGCGGGAGGGCGCGGCGCCGGACCAGGCGCTCGCCGCCGCGCGGCTCTCGCTCGGCGACGGCGAGCGGGCGCGTGCGCTCGCGTTCGGCGAGGGGCCCGCGCTGCGCGCGCACGCCGAGGCGTACGCGCGCGCGCCGCTGCACGGGCGCGTCGGGGTCGAGCGGCCCTGGGCGGCGCTGCTGGACGTCACCGCCGCCCGCGGCGCGGCCGCCCGCGCGGAGTACCAGGAGCGCCTCGCGGAGGAGCTGCAGTTCCTACCCAAGAAGGAGCACAAGCGGCGCGAGACCGAGATCGCCGAGCAGGCCCGCCGCGCGGAGCGCCGCGCGCAGACCGCGGCGCTCGACCACGGGCTCCAGCTCGCCGGCCTGTGGTACCGCGACCTGGTCTGCGTCGCCGCCGGCGCGCCCGAGCTGGCGCACCACGCCGACCGCGCCGACGAGCTGACACGCGACGCCGAGGGCCGCAGCCCGGCCAGCCTGCGACGGGCGACCGAGCTGGTCGACGACTTCCGCGCCCGGCTCGCGCTCAACGTGAGCTACGACCTCGCGTGCGAGGCGCTCGCGTTCCGGCTGGAGCGCATACTGGGTTAGTCCGGACCGCGGTCCGGGCAGCCACACGGGAGGACCACGACTCCCCGGGAGGGCCCCATGAAGCTCGGACCGATCGTCTTGCGCGCCGCGCTCGGCGCAGTGTTCTTCGCCCACGGCGCGCAGAAGCTGTTCGGCTGGTTCGGCGGGTACGGCCTCGAAGCCACCGCCAACGCCTTCGACTCGATGGGGCTCAAGCCGGGCAAGCGCAGCGCGCTCATCGCCGGAGGCTCGGAGACCGGCGCCGGCGTGCTGTTCGCCGCCGGCTTCATGACCCCGCTCGCCGCGGCCACCTCGATCGCCGTGCAGAACGAGGCGATCCGCACCGTGCACTGGGAGAAGGGCTTCTTCTCCACCGACGGCGGCTACGAGTTCAACCTCACGCTGATCGCCGCCGCGATCGCGCTCGCCGACAGCGGGCCTGGCCCCCTGTCGCTGGACCGGGCGCTCGGCACCGAGCGTTCCGGCACGCTGTGGGCGCTCGCCGCACTCGGCGCCGGGCTCGTCGGGCCGCGGCTGCTCGATCGGATCGCGCCGCCGCCGGCGGAGTCGGCCGCGCCGGCTCCCGCTCCGCAGGGCGACGGACGTGCGCAGGAGGTGCCCGACACCGTCGCGTCGTCGCGCTGAGCGTCCCGGCCGGCCGCGCCGGCCGGCGGCCCCTTGTACGCTCGGGCGATGCCCGCCGGAATCGTGCTCGCAGGCGGCCGCTCGAGCCGCATGGGAACGCCGAAGGCCTGGCTCGACTGGCACGGCTCGACGCTGTTGCGCCGCGTCTGCGGCATCGTCGCCCGGGGGGCCGGCGGCCCGGTCGTGGTCGTGCGCGCGCCCGGGCAGGAGCTGCCGCCGCTGCCCGACGGCGTACGCGTGGTCGACGACGCGCGCGAGGGGCGCGGGCCGCTCCAGGGGATCCTCGCGGGCCTGGAGGCCGTCGACACGGAGGTCGCGTTCGTCGCCTCGGTCGACCTGCCGTTCCTCCATCCCCGCTTCGTCGCCGCGGTGTGCCGGGCGGTCGACGGCGCCGACGTCGCGGTGCCGCACGTCGCGGGCTTCCGGCAGCCGCTCGCGGCCGCCTACCGCCCGGCGCTCGTGCCGCTCGTCGCCGAGCTGGTGGAGGCGGAGCAGATGAAGCCCGCGTTCCTGTTCGAGCGCTGCCAGACGCACTGGCTCGAGGACCTGCCCCACCCCGAGAGCGTGCGCAACCTGAACGCGCCCGCGGACTACGAGGCCGCGCTCGCCGAGCCCGAGCCGCTGGTCGGCGTGCGCTGCTTCGGGCCGCTGAAGCGGCCGGCCGCCGAGCTGCGCGCCTCGACGCTCGGCGCCGCGGGCACCGCGATGGAGGTGGAGCTCGGCCAGCACGTGCTCGCCGCCATCAACGGCGACCAGATCGCGCGCGATCCGCTCGAGCCGCTGGCCGAGGGCGACGCGGTCGCGTTCATGGCCGCCGATGCGGGCGGCTGAGCGGACCGTGTCCGACCGCGCGCTCGCGGAGCGGCTCGTCCGCGTGGCCGGCGCGATCGCGCTGGACCTGCGCGGCGGCCCGGCGGAGGAGAAGGACGGGGCGACCGACGTGGTGACCGAGGCGGACCGCCGCGCGGAGGCCGCGCTGCTGGAGCTCCTGCGCGCCGAGCGGCCCGGCGACGGCGTGCTCGGGGAGGAGGGCGCCGCAGTCGCCGGCGAGCGGCAGTGGCTGCTCGATCCGGTCGACGCCACGCTCAACTACGCGCGCGGGCTGCCGGCGTGGTGCACGGCGGTCGCGCTGCTCGACGCGGACGGCGCCGTGGCGTCCGCCGTCTACGACCCGGTGGCGGACGAGCTGTTCAGCGCCGCGCGGGGGGAGGGGGCGACGGCGAACGGTGCGCCGCTGCGCGTCGGAGCTGCGCCGCGGCTGGCGGACGCGGTCGCCGCGACGTTCGTCGACGTGCGCCGCCGTGACCCGGCCGTGGCGCCGGGCCAGGAGCGGTTCCTGCGTGCCGTCGGCGCGCTGCGCGCCGTCGGGTGCGGCTCCCTGGAGCTGGCCTGGGTCGCGGCGGGGCGGCTGGACGGCTGGGTGCAGGCCGACGTCGAGCCGTGGGACTGGCACCCGGGCGCGCTGCTCGTGGCGGAGGCCGGCGGCGCCGTGCGGGTGACGGGGCGATGGCACGTGGCGGCTGCGGACGAGGCGCTGCGGTCCGAGCTCATCTCCGTGGTCACGTAGCATCCGCCCATGGACGCTCCGGCCGGCACCTCGCTCGGTGACGTCACGCTCGCCGAGCTGCGGCTCGCGGCACGCAACCACGGGATGCCGCTCGAGGCGCTGCGCTACCCGATCACGCCGGTCGGCCTGCACTACCTGCTCGTGCACTACGACATCCCCGCGGTCGATCCCGCGACCTGGCGGCTCGAGCTCGGCGGCGCGTTCGCGCGGCCGCTGTCGCTGTCGCTACCGGACGTGCGGGCGATGACCGCCGTGACCCGTCCGGTGACGATCGAGTGCGCCGGCAACGGCCGGGCGCTGCTCGCGCCCCGGCCCTTGAGCCAGCCCTGGCTGACCGAGGCGGCCGGCACCGGCGAGTGGACCGGCGTTCCGCTGCGCGCCGTGCTCGAGCAGGCCGGCCCGGGCGACGACGTGGTCGAGTTGCTCTTCACCGGGCTCGACCGCGGGATCGAGGGCGGCGTGGAGCAGGTCTACGCGCGCAGCCTGCCCCGTGCCGAGGCGCTCGGCGACGACGCGCTGCTGGCCTACGAGCTCAACGGCGAGCCGCTCCCGGCCCAGCACGGGTTCCCGCTCCGGCTCGTGATCGCGGGCTGGTACGGGATGGCGCACGTCAAGTGGCTCGGCGCCATCACCGCGCTCACCGAGCCGTTCCAGGGATACCAGCAGGCGGTCGGCTACCGGCTCTACGACGCCGAGGGAGCGGCGGGCGCGCCCGTCACGCGCATGCTGCCGCGCTCGCTCACGATCCCGCCCGGCATCCCGGACTTCATGACGCGCGAGCGCTTCGTCGACGCCGGACGCTGCCGGCTCGAGGGGCGTGCGTGGTCGGGCTGGGGCATGGTCGAGCGCGTCGAGGTCAGCGTGGACGGCGGCGGCGCGTGGGAGGACGCGCAGCTCGCCGAGCCGCTGGGGGAGCGTGCGTGGCGAGGCTGGGCGTACGACTGGGACGCGTCCGTCCCCGGCCGCTACGTGATCTCGTCCCGCGCGACCGACGCGGCGGGCTACGCGCAGCCGGTCGAGGCGCCCTGGAACCTCAAGGGCTACGCCAACAACGAGGTCGAGCGCGTGCCCGTGACGGTCAGGGCGGCCGCATAGCGGTGCCCGCGCGGCTCCCGTCCCTGCTCGCGGCGCCGCCCGCCGCCGCGGGCCGCCTGTGGTTGACCAACGCGCGCCTGTTCGCGGGCACCGACGCCGGCGTGCGGGAGGCCGCCGCGGTCCTGGTCGAGAACGGGCGGATCGAGCGCGTCGGCGCGGCGTCGGACGCGACCCCCGAGGGCGCGCGGGTCGTCGATCTCGAGGGCCGCACGCTGATGCCGGGCCTCGTCGACGCGCATGTCCACGTGAAGAGCGACGACCTGTCGCCCGAGCGGGGCGCCGAGCCGCCATGGCCCGGGACGTCGAAGCACTTCGTGGCCGCCGGCTTGCGCGACATGCTGCGCATGGGGCTCACGACGGTGCGCGACGTGGGCTCGTACGGCGACGACGTCGTCGAGGCGCGCCAGGCGATGCGCTACGGCGCCTTCCGCGGGCCGCGCCTGCTCACCTGCGGGCGGATCGTCTCGGCGACCGGCCCCGGAGCGCGCTCCTTCGACGGCATGTACCGCGAGGCCGACGGACCCGACGACGTGCGCCGCGCGGTGCGCGAGCAGCTGCGCCGCGGCGCCGACTTCATCAAGGTCATGACCACGGGCGCGCGCTCGGTCGAGCTCGAGGACCCCGACCCCGCGCAGCTCACCGGCGAGGAGATCGGCACGCTCGTCGACGAGGCGCACCGCATGGGCTGCCGCGTGGCGGCGCACGCCGAGGGCATGGCCGGCACCGAGCTGGCGATCGAGCACGGCATCGACACGATCGAGCATGGGATGTACCTGCACCGGCGTCCCGAGCTGCTCGAGCAGATGGCGCGCCGCGGCCAGTTCCTCGTGCCGACCCTGTCGTGCTTCTACGGCGTGGCCGGGATGGACGAGCCCGCCGCGCCGGCCGAGACCTGGTCGCCGCTGCTGGTCGAGCTCGCCGAGTACAACCTCGAGCAGGCCGACCGCACGCTGCGCGCCGCCCGGGCGGCGGGGGTGCGGATCGCGATGGGATACGACTGGGCGCCGCTCGGGGCGAACGCGATCGAGATTGTCCGCATGGTCCGGCACGGCCTCAGCACGCGCGAGGCGCTGATCGCCGCCACCGCCACGGCCGCCGACGCGCTCGGTCTCGCCGACCACGTGGGCACCGTCGAGCCGGGCAAGCTCGCGGACCTGCTGGTCGTCGACGGCGACCCGCTCGAGGACTGCGAGCTCCTCCTACGGCGCGAGCGGATCTGGTTGGTCCTCCAGCTCGGGCGGCCCGTCGCCGGCGCCGCGCTCGAGCGCGACGTCCACGCG
>DATHJG010000507.1:0-8040 GCA_035489875.1 Solirubrobacteraceae bacterium
GGACGCCGTCGCGCTCGGCCAGGACGAACGGCGCCCGCAGCAGCGCGCTGGGCAGGTAGTCCGAGCACAGCACATCGCAGGCGTCGGCCGCGACCGCGTCGGAGACGAGCAGATTGCCGGCGGCCGTCGAGCGTCCTCGCACGGCGTTGGGCGCACCGAGGACCGTGACCAGCCCGAGGTCGCGGGCCGCGCGGGCGGTGTCGAGGCTCAGCGGGAACTCCGCGATGGCCGCACCCAGGCGCTGCGCCGAGCGGACGTCCGTCCGTGCGGTCGTCATGCGTGGCGAGCACGACGCCGCTGTCACGGGCGATGTCGGCGATGCGGGCGCGCCGCTCTGCCGCGCCCTGCGCGCCGGCTCGCTTGCGCGCCAGGATCCGCTCGACCTCGTCGGGCGGCAGCCCCCAGTCCTCGCTGTAGAACGCCCGGTGCGCCTCGTAGGAGCTGAAGCGGCTGCGCTCGGCCGAGTGGTCCATGACGGAGATCAGCGCGATCCGGCTCGTCCGCTCCAGCGCCCGCTCGAGCGCGGCCGGTCCCTCGTCCTCGGTCACCTCGACGCGGGCGTGGACCCGCCAGTCGCACACGAGCGCCGGCGCAAGCCGCTCGACGGTGTCACACAGCGCCAGCGCGTCCGCCATCTCGACGCCCTTGGCGGGCTCGTCCTCGAAGCGCGCGGCGATGCACACGGTCCCGATCCCGCTGGCGACGAGCTCCGCGTCGAGGGTCGCGAGGGTCTGCTCGAGCTCGAGCACGACGCCGGCGCGGGGCCGGCGACGCTCGGTCATCACGTCGAGGTGCAGGTCGACGGCCGGGGCGGCGAGCACCAGCCGCGACGGGGATCCCCCGGGCTCGATCGATTGCACGATCCCGTGGGCGTCGAGTCGCACGACGGCGTCCTCGATCGCCGCCGATCCGTCTCCGGGGACGACGGTCACGCCGTCCAGCAGGGCCCTTTCGAGTGGGGTCATCGCAACGCTCCTGCTTCAAGGTCGAGGGTGTGGTCGGCGAGCGCCTCGATCGCATCGCCGTGGCGCGCGGTGGCCAGGATGGCGGTTCCGGTCCGGCGCGCGTCGTCGACGAGCGCGACGAGGTGCTCGCCGGCGCGGTCGTGCAGCCCGTGCGTCGGCTCGTCGAGCAGCAGCACTTCGGTGGGGCACAGCAGGCTTCGCCCGACGGCGATCGCGCGGCGCGCGTGGGCGGGCAGCAACCCGACCGGCGTCGCCGCCAGCACGGCCAGCCCGAGCCGGTCCAACAGCTCGGCGGCCCGGCGACGCGCGTGCTCGGGCGCCGCACCGGCGTGCTCCAGGCTGCGGGCCGCGGCCGCCTGCGCGGGTTCGCGGGGCGCCGCGACGAGGCGTCCGTCGACCAGGCCGAGATGCTCCCGGCGCAGCCAGGCCACCGTGCGAGCGTCCGCCTCGTCGAGGATCAGCTCCCCGCCGTCGCCGTGGAGCCGGACCGATCCCGCGTCGAGGCGGTAGGCGCCGGCCAGGCAGCGCAGCAGCGTGCTCTTGCCGCCGGCGGCCGCGCCGCGCACGACCGTCAGCGACCCCGGGGCGACCGCCAGGGCCACGTCGCGCAGAACGGGTTCCTCGGCGCCGAAGCGCTTCGCCACACCGCTGGCCTGGAGCGTGAGCGTCATGGCAGCCGGCTCGCGACCAGCGAGCGGGTGTAGGGATGGCGCGGGTCCTCCAGGACGCCGTCGGTGACGCCCTCCTCGACGATCTCGCCGTGATGCATGACGACGACGCGGTCGGCGAGCAGCGCGACGACGCCGAGGTCGTGGGTGACGAGCACGGTGCCGGCGCCGACGCGGTCGATCGCGCGCTCGATCAGGCTCAGGACCGTCGCCTGGACCGACGGATCCAGCCCCGTCGTCGGCTCGTCGAGCAGCAGCAGGCGCGGGCGGTGGACCAGCGCGCGCGCGAGCTGGACCCGCTGGCGCATGCCGCCCGAGAACGTGCCCAGCGGATCGCGGTGGCGGCCGGGCGCGACCTCCATGCGGGCGAGCATCGTGCTCGCCTGCCGGCTGAGCGGCTCGAACGTCCGCGCGCCGTTGGTCAGCAGGCGCTCGGCGACGTTGGTCTCCGCCGACAGCCGCGGCAGCATCCCGGCCGCGAAGGGGTCCTGATGCACGATCGCGAGCTCGCGCGCCCGCGTCTCGCGGTGGACGCGTCCGCTGCGTCCCAGCAGCTCGCCGACGCCGGACAGCAGCACGCTTCCGGCCTCGGCGCCCAGGTCCATCGAGAGGCAGCGCAGCAGCGTCGTCTTGCCCGAGCCCGACTCGCCCACGATCCCCAGCACCTCTCCGGCGCCGACGTCGAGGCCGACGCCGCGCAGCGCGACGATCGTCCCGCACGCCGGGCAGCGGTTCGTCCCGGCGCTGTCGCCGGTCTGCTGCGCGCACTGCGCACAGCCGGGCCCGAAGCGCTTCACCAGGCCGCGGACGCGCAGGACCGGCTCGGGCGCGGCGAGCCGCGACGGTGCGAGCGCCGCCTTGTTCATGCCGTGCGACGCTCGCGGCAGGCATCCACGTCGGAGCAGCGCCAGATGCCGGCTCCCCGCTGCGCCTCGACCCGATAGGAGCGCTCGCTGCCGCAGCGCTCGCACGGGCCGCCGGCGGATTCTGCCGCGAGCGGCCGGTCGTCGAAGGCCAGCGGCCGCACGGAGGTCCACGGTGGCAGCGCGGTGATGCGCGCCAGGCGCCCGGCGCCCAGCAGCACGGGGTGGGGGCGGCGGTCCAGCGTCAGCACGTCGTAGCGCGGGATCGGGCTGGGGCTGGCCAGCGTGTCGCCGGCGACCAGGATCGGATGGTCGGCGCCGCCGACGGGTCCGCCGTGGCGCACCTCGTCGTCGTAGAGCTCCACCCAGGCCGGCGCCGCGTCGCCGTCGGCGTGCAGCTGCGCCGCGCGAGCCGGGTCGGGGACGACGCGCCGCAGCGGCTCGGGGTGCGGCATCTGCAGCACCAGGAGCTGATCGGGCCGCAGCGGGATCTCCGGGACGCGGTGCCGGCTCTGCACGATCGTCGCCTCGCGCGTGTGCGTGGTCACGGCGACGCCGGCGGTGCGCGCGATCAGCTCGCGCATCGCGGCGGCGTTCAACGACGCGTCGTCGCCCTGGTCGATCACCTTCACCACGTCGTCCGGCCCCACGAGGGAGAGCGTGAGCTGCAGGCCGCCGCTGCCCCAGCCGCGGGCGACGGGCATCTCGCGAGAGGCGAACGGCACCTGCCGCCCCGGAAGCGCGAGCGCCTTGAGCAGGCCGCGGCGGACCTCGCGCTTGGAGCGCTCGTCCAGGTAGGCGTACGGCATCGCCTTCGCGTGCTCGCGCGCCAGGCCGGCCACGGTCGCCGTCATTCGTCGCCGTCCTCGGTGTCGGAGGGCTCGCCGACGCGGGCCAGGTAGGAGGCGAAGCTCGCGTAGTGCGGCAGGCACAGGTGCTCGACGAACCCGCTCGTGGCCAGGCCGTCGACGCCGGCCAGCAGCGCGCCCTCGCTGAAGGCGCCGTCGGCGCCGGCCTGCAGCGCGCCGTCGACGATCGCGATGGCGATGGCGCGCCGCTCGACGCGGCCGAGCGTCGCTCCAAACCCGAGGACGAAGCCCGGGCGGCCGTCGAGGAGCGCGTCGGTGATCACCTCGGCCTGACTGATCGGCACGTCGGCCACGCGGACGGCCGCCCCGGTGCGCGGGTGCGCGATGCGCACGCCTGCGGTCGCCGCGGTGGCCTCGACGAGCACCTCCTCGCGCTGGCGTGCGTGGCCCAGGCTGGCGAACGCCGTCAGCGCACCCGTCTCGCCGCGCGCCAGCGCCGCCAGGCGCGCGCCGCGCGATGCCGGCAGCGTCAGCGGGGTCTCCGCCGGGTCCGGGCCGTCGGCCTCCGGGGCCGGCGCGAAGACGGGCAGGTCGGAGAGCAGGTCGGCCACGCGCGGACGATCGGCGCGCGTCGGCGGCTCCTCGCCGGCGCCGCCCACCGGCGCCGGATCCGGCGCCGCCGCGCCGGGCGGCTCGTCGGCGGGCCACTCGATCAGCCGCGAGCGCATCTGCGGGGCGGCGCCCAGCCACTGACCGCCGGGGATCTCGGCGAACGCCGCCGAGACGCGGCGCCCCAGGCGCACGTCCTCGGGCGCGACGGCCGTCGTCGCCAGCGTGGGAAGCGTGGCCGCCCACACGCGCAGCAGCGTGACGGCGCGCGCGGTGTCGCCATCGGCTTGGGCTATCGCGAGTCGGGCGACGTCCGGGGCGTAGGTGCCGGCCTCGGCGCAGACCTGGTCGACCAGCGCGCCCAGGCCGGCGACGTCGGGCTGGGCGAGTCGCCGCGCGGCCTCGACGGCTCGCTCGCTGGCGTGCAGCGTGGCGTACATGGGCTAGCGGCCCGTCACTAGCGGCTCGCCGCCACGACCGAGCGCGGGAGCGCCGTCAGGCCGGCCGGGGACACGAGGAAGGCGTCCAGGCCCGCCGGCGGCGCCGACGCCGCGGCCGCCAGCAGCGACAGCTCTCCGGGGGGCAGCGCGAGCTGGGCGACCGTGGGGTGCTCGATGCCCGGGCCCTGGAGGACCGTGCCCACCGGCGGCCAGTCGCCGGCGTAGATGAGGGTGGCACCCGCCTCGGGACGCAGCGCGCTGCCGCGCCGCGCCTCGCCGGCAGCTCCCACCTCGTCACGGTCGATCAGGACGAAGTCGGCGTCGCAGACCGGCGCCGGCGCGGCCCCGGTCAGGCGCACCAGGTCGGCGCCCACCGCGCGGGCGCGCTCGCCGCCCCAGACCGCGAGGCCGACGCCGGCGTCCAGCAGCGCGAGCAGCACCGCGGTCGCGGCGTCGAGCAGCGGCTCCTCTGCGAGCCCGGCGCGCGGCAGCCCGCCGACCGGCTGCCCCGGCTGGCACATCGCGCGCAGACAGGCGCGAAACGCGGCCCGTCCGTCGTGGACGGCATCCCATCCGGCGGCGATCACGGGGACGCCTCGTCGTCGTCCAGGCGCGTGAGCGCGACGGCACGCGCCTCGTCGCGCAAGCCGTCGGCGCGCGCCTTCTCCGCCGCGAGCACCAGGTCGTCGACCTCCTCGGCGAGCGGGCCGCCCCGCTCGGCTTCCGCGTCGCAGATCGCGGCCGCCAGCGCTCCGCACAGCTCGCGACCCTGCACGGCGGCGTCGCCGCGCGTGCCGTCGAGCAGGACCCGGCAGGTGGTGAGCACGACCCGGCCCGCCACGAACGTGCTCCCGGTACCGGGCACGGGCAGCCGCACCGAGGCGGTCGCGACCTCGGGACCCGCCACGATCTCGACCGCGGCGCTGCGCAGGATCCGATCGGCCAGCCGCTCGCGCGCCTGTGCAGGCGCGCGCCCCAGCGCTTCGAACCGCCGCTCAGGCGTCATCGAACCTCACGGTGAACTGCACGCGGTCGCCGCGGCCCCGGTGCTCGACGACCGCGATCGGCTCGCCGTGGTCGGTCACGTTGACGCCCCGCATGAGCAGCAGCGGGGCGCCGATCGGGACCATCAGGTGCTCGGCGTCCACCGGCCCCGCCGGCTCGCTCCAGATCGTGCGCTCCGCGCGGCGCATCTGCACGCCGTAGTGCGCCTCGAGCGCCTCGTAGAGCGACGAGTCCCCGGTCCAGTGGCGATCGAGGTTGCGAAAGCGGCGCTCCGCCAGCCACGTCCGCGTCAGGGTCCAGGGAACCTCGTCGACGAAGCGGAGCAGGTCGAAGCGGCGCAGGTGGCCGCGGGTGCCAAGGGCGCGCCGGGCCTCGGGCTGGTCGTCGCGCTGGGCGCGCAGGAGCTGCTGGCGCACCTCGTGGCCGCTGTCGCGCATCGCGCGCGTCAGGCTTGCCTCGCGGTCGCCGGAGATCGTGTGGCGGATCGGCGGGTGCGCGACGAACGAGCCGCGCCCGTGGACGGTGTGGATCAGTCCGCGGGCGCCGAGGTCGGCGAGCGCCTGGCGGACGGTGAGGCGATGCACGCCGTGCTGCTCGGCGAGCTCGCTCTCGCCTGGGAGCCGGTCGCCGGGAGCCAGCCCGCCCTCGTCCAGGGCGGCCTCGACGTGGTCGGCGACCTGGCGGTACAGCGGGACGGCGCTATGTCGGTTCACGCGAGTCATCTAGATGTCTAGAACCCTACTTCACCGGAGGCGCCGACCTTGCGGCGAATCCGGGCCGCCACACGTTCGACGCCCAGCACGACGACGAAGATCGCGAGGATGATCGTCAGCGCCTCGTCGTAGCGCAAAAGCTGCATGGAGGTGGTGAGCTCGACGCCGATGCCGCCCGCGCCGACCACGCCGAGCACGACCGACGAGCGGGTCGCGGACTCCAGCGCGAACATCGACGTGCCGACGAACGACGGCAGCACGGACGGGAGGACGCCGCCGGCGAGCACGCCTCCGCGCGTCGCGCCGGTGGCGGTCAGCCCCTCGACCACCTCCGGCTCGACGTCCTCGATCCGGTCGGCGAAGAAGCGCCCGCAGAAGCCGGCCGTGTCCGCGGCGATGGCCAGCACGCCGGCCTCGGGGCCCAGCCCGACGGTGACGACGAAGACGATGCCCCACACGAGGTCGGGCACCGAGCGCAGGAACGCGATCGCCGCGCGCGTCACGCCGTGGACGAGCGGATGCGGCGTGGTGTTGCGGGCGCCCAGGACGGCCAGAGGGACGCTCGCGACGACCCCGAGGCACGTGCCGATCAGCGCCATCTCCAGCGTCACCAGCATCGCCTCGGCCACCGGCCCCAGACGACCCAGGTCGGGCGGGAACGCGTCGGCGACGAACTCGATCGTCCGGCTCAGCCCATCGACGAGGCTCAGCGGCGAGACCGCGGCGCCGTCCGTGAAGCCGTGCGCCGCCAGCGCCAGCGCGAGCGTCAACAGCAGGAACGTCGACAGGCTCGGCCGCCGCCAGCGCGGGCCGGCCCCCGCGGTCACGCGCGCGCCGGGCGCCTCGCTCACGCTCACGCGGGCGCCCCGTAGAGCAGCTGCAGCCGCGGTTCCGCGCACTCCCAGGCGGGCTCGTCCAGCGCCACGCGCCCCCCGGAGAGCCCGACGATACGGTCGGCGAACTGCCGCGCGTAGTCGAGCTGGTGCAGCGCGACGATGACCGTCAGCCGCTCGTCCACGGCGATGTCGCGCAGGATGCCCATCACGTTCGTCGCCGCCGCGGGATCGAGGCTCGCGACGGGCTCGTCGGCGAGCAGCAGCCGGGGTCGCTGCATCAGCGCCCGCGCCAGCGCGACGCGCTGCTGCTGACCCCCCGAGAGCGTCGACAGGCGCCGCTGCGCGAGGTGTGCCAACCCGACGCGGTCCAGGCAGGCAAGCGCCCATTCGCGCTCGGCCTCGGCGGCGAGGGCCGGCCACCAGCCGCGCGGCCCCGACCGCCCCAGCGCGCCGTGCAGCGTGTTGTGCAGCACCGACAGGCGCCCGGCCAGGCAGAAGCGCTGGAACGCGAAGCCGACGCGGCTGCGCAGCGCGCGCAGCTCGCCGCGCGACGCGCCCGGCACGCGCACGCCGTCGACGACGACCTCGCCCGAGCGGGCGGGGACCATCCCGATCAGCGCGCGCAGCAGCGTGCTCTTGCCCGCGCCGTTGGCGCCGACGAGCGCCACCACCTCGCCGGCGCGGACCTCCAGGTCCACGCCGGCCAGCACCGGCGGTCCGCTGCCGAAGCCGGCCAGCAGGCCGCTCGTCCGGACGATCGCCGACATCAGTCGCCCACGAACTCGTCGGTGTCCTCGACGCCGATCGCCGCGTACATCGAGCGCACCACGTCGTAGTCGGAGTCGCTGACACCGACGAGCTCGGCGCCGGCGTACTTGGCGTTGTCCTTGCCGTCGAGCATCGCCTTGAGCAGCTCGGGCCAGTTCTCCTGGAAGCCCGTGCGCACCGCCTCCACGGTCGCGTCGGAGACCTCGGGCGCCGCGACGACGACGTCGGGCGGCAGCGAGGGGCCCTCCACGATCGTGCGGAACTCGTCCTCGTGGCCGGCGACGTACTCGTCGCGGTCGTGGCAGCCGACGCCGACGGCATCGACGTCGCCGCGCTCGAGCGCGGCGTGCACGGCATCGCCGAC
>DATHJG010000508.1:0-4777 GCA_035489875.1 Solirubrobacteraceae bacterium
CTTCTGGGTCAACGTCCCGATCGCGTTGATCCTGATCCCGCTCGCCCACCGCCGGCTCGAGGAGAGCCGCGGCGCCGAGACCGCGCTCGACATCCCCGGGCTCGCGCTCGTGACCGCTGCCGCGTGCGGAATCGTCTGGGGCCTGGTGCGCGGCAACTCGGCCGGCTGGGGGAGCGCGGAGGTCGTCTCGGCGCTCGTGCTCGGCGGGCTGCTCACCAGCGGGTTCGTCGCCTGGGAGCTGCGCGCCCGCGAACCGATGCTGCCGATGAGCCTCTTCCGCGTCCGGCCGTTCGCAGGCGGTAACGCCGCGATCTTCTTCCTCTGGGGATCGGCGTTCGGCGCCGCGTTCTTCCTGGCGCAGTTCCTGCAGACCACGCTCAGCTTCACCCCGCTCGAGACCGGCGTGCGACTGATCCCGTGGGGCGCTCTGACGATCGTCGTCCCGCGGTTCGCCGGCGCGCTCATCCCGCGCTTGGGCGAGCGCCCGTTCGTCGTCGCGGGGATGTCGCTGCACGCTGCGGCGATGGCCTGGATCGCCCTGATCGCCGAGCCCGCCATGGCCTACGGGTCCATGGTCGTGCCGTTGATCCTCTCCGGCGCCGGCATCGCGATGGCGGTCCCCGCAACGCAGTCCGCCGTCCTGAGCTCCGTCGCGCCGCGCCACATCGGCAAGGCGTCGGGCACGCTGAGCACGTCGCGCCAGCTCGGCGGGGCGTTCGGCGTCGCGGTCCTCGTCGCCGTGTTCGCAGCCAGCGGCAGCTATGTGTCGGCGGACGCGTTCAGCGAGGGGTTCGCACCCGCGCTCGCCGCGAGCGCCGCGCTCGCGCTCGGAGCGGCGGCCGCCGGCATCGCGCTGCCCGGCCGGCACTTCGCCGCCGAGGTCGTGCCGACGCCTGCGCCGAGCTGACATCGGCTCGCGTCGTGTCATTGCGTACGACGGCTGGTGGTACTACGATCCCCGCAGCGACAGACCGGGCCGAAAGCCCATGAAACTCCAGCAAAACAGCCATTTTCAGCGCGAATCAGCAGCTTCAGCCGTGACGGCCACCCACACATTCGATCCCGGGCCGGTGGGCCCGGTCAAACGCTCCGAACGCATCACCTAGCCGCCCTCTGACGTGGCGGCGCTCGCGCCGCTTCGATGCTGGCCTGACGCGCGTGCCACAGGGCACGGCCCGGCTTGCCGCTCACGAAATCGAGAAGACGAGAGCGGGGCCGGGATCCCCGGGTTCCGGGCCGTCGGGGAGAAGACGTCATGGAGATCTTGATTGGCGCGGTCGTGGTGGCCATAGGCCTCGCGGTCGGGCTCGTGGCCGCGGCCGCGCTGCTGGCGCGCCGCGTCCCCGGGTACGCAGGCACGGCGCCGGCCAACGCGCCGGTCGCCGTGTCCGCGCCGACGTCGGTCGAGGCGCCCAGCCCCGCCACGACGACCGAGGACGGCAAGAGCGCCGAGCGTCGGGCGGACCTGCTGCGGCTCGAGGAGCGCCTGCGGGCGCGCGAGGAGGCGGTCGAGAGCCGGCTCGTCGAGCTCGGCGAGCGCGAGCGCGTGCTCACCGAGAAGGCGGCGGAGCTCGACCATGCGCGCGACCGGCATCTGCTCGAGCTCGAGCGCGTCGCGGGGATGCCGGCGTCCATGGCACGCCAGCAGCTGCTCAAGGAGGTCGAGGACCAGACCCGCCACGACCGCGCCAAGATCGTGCGCCAGATCGAGGAGGAGACCAAGCGCGAAGCGGACCGGCGCGTGCGCAACATCCTCTCCGTGGTCATGCAGCGGCTCGCCGCCGGCCACGCCGCCGAGACGACCGTCTCGGTCGTCCAGCTCTCCGCGGACGACATGAAGGGCCGCATCATCGGCCGCGAGGGGCGCAACATCCGCGCGCTCGAGCACCTCACCGGCGTCGACTTCATCATCGACGACACGCCGAACGCCGTGATCCTCTCGGGCTTCGACGGCGTCCGCCGCGAGATCGCCCGCATGACGCTCGAGAAGCTGCTCCAGGACGGCCGCATCCACCCGGCACGGATCGAGGAGACGTACTACCAGGCCAAGTCGGAGCTGGAGGCCCACATCGCCGAGTCCGGCGAGCAGGCGTGCTTCGACGCCAACGTCCAGGCGCTCGATCCCGACCTCGTCACGGTCCTGGGCCGCCTGAAGTACCGCACCTCCTACGGCCAGAACGTGCTCGCCCACTCCGTCGAGTGCGCGCACCTCGCGGCGATGATGGCGCACGAGCTCGGCGCCTCCCCGAAGACCGCGCGCCGCGCCGCGCTGCTGCACGACATCGGCAAGGCGGTCTCGCACGAGATCGAGGGCCCGCACGCGCTGGTCGGCGGCGACCTCGCCCGCCGCCACGGCGAGTCGGAGGCGGTCGCGCACGCGATGGAGGCGCACCACAACGAGGTCGAGCCCCAGACGGTCGAGGCGGTCATCGTCCAGGCCGCCGACGCGCTCTCCGGCGCGCGCCCCGGCGCCCGCGGCGAATCGCTCGAGCAGTACGTCAAGCGGCTCCGCGACCTCGAGCACATCGCCACCCGCCACGAGGGCGTCGACAAGGTCTACGCGATGCAGGCCGGCCGCGAGATCCGCGTCATCGTCCAGCCGAACGCGCTCGACGACGACGGCGCCGTCCTCCTCTCCCACGAGATCGCCCGCGAGATCGAGCAGGAGCTGGAGTACCCCGGCCAGATCAAGGTCACCGTGATCCGCGAGTCGCGCGCGACCGACTACGCGAAGTAGCTCGCGGGCTACCCTCACTCGGGCGATGAAGGCGTTCCACGTCACCACCTTCGGGTGTCAGATGAACGAGCACGACTCCGAGCGGATGAAGGGGATGCTCGAGTCGCTCGGCTACCGCGAGGTGCCCGAGCGCGCGGACGCCGACCTGATCCTCTTCAACACCTGCTCGATCCGCGAGAAGGCCGACGACCGCTTCGTCGCCCACCTGCACGAGGCCAAGGCGATCAAGCGGCGCGACCCGGCGCGCGTGATCGGCGTCGGCGGTTGCTGGGCGCAATCGGTCAAGGAGCAGGTGTTCCGCCAGTTCCCGTTCGTCGACGTCGCGTTCGGCCCCGGCCAGGTGCACAAGCTCGCCGAGTTCCTCACGTCGGACTCGCTGACCGCCCAGGGCTACTTCGAGTTCGAAGGCTTCACCGGCCACCTGCCGCCCAAGCGGGCGCGCGACGTGCAGGCGTGGATGCAGATCTCCGTCGGCTGCAACTGCAACTGCACCTACTGCGTGGTGCCGTCCACGCGCGGACGCGAGGTCTCCCGACCCCTGGCCGAGCTGGTCGCCGAGGGCCGCCGGCTCGCCGCCGACGGCGTGTCGGAGATCACGCTGCTGGGCCAGAACGTCAACGCCTACGGCCGCGACCTGCGGCCCGAGCGGGCGAGCTTCGCGGCGCTGCTGGCCGAGATCGACGCGCTCGACGGCGTGCGGCGCATCCGCTACACCAGCCCGCACCCGAAGGACATGCGCGAGGACGTGATCCGCGCGCACGCCGAGCTGCCCGCGGTGTGCGAGCGCATCCACCTGCCGCTGCAGGCGGGCGCGTCGCGCATCCTGAAGGCGATGCGCCGCACCTACACCCGCGAGCGCTACATGGATCGCGTCGCGCTGATCCGCGAGCACGTCCCGGACGTCGCGCTCACGACCGACATCATCGTCGGCTTCCCGGGGGAGACCGAGGCGGACTTCCGCGAGACGCTCGAGGTGGTCGAGGACGTCGGCTACGACGGCGCGTTCACGTTCATCTTCTCCCCGCGCCGGGGCACGCTGGCCGCCGACCTGGACGACCCCGTCCCGCACGAGGAGAAGGTCGAGCGGATGCAGCGGCTCGTCGAGGTCGTCCAGCGCCGCGCCCGCGAGCGCGCCCAGCGCTTCGTGGGGCGCACGTTCGAAGTGCTCGTGGAGGGCACGTCGCGCACCGACCCGAGCCGCCTGCGCGGCCGCACGCGCCACAACAAGGTCGTCAACTTCGCCGGCCTGGCGCAGCCGGGGGAGTACGTGGACGTGGAGATCCACGGCGCGACGAGCCAGACGCTGTCCGGCGAGCAGGTCAGCCTGCTCGTCCCGAACGCCTGACTCTGCACGGTCCATCCGCCGGATATGCGAACATGTGTTCGTGCGTTGGGATGGGCAGACAGTCGAGGCGGATGAGTCGGGGCGGCTGCCCGGATTCGCCGATACCGCAGTAGTCCGCCGGTTCGACGCTCCCGAGGCGCTCGACACCCGTTTCTACGAGGTCCGCAGCAAGAGTGCGCTCAACCGCGTCCCGGGCGGATCGCGGGTTCCGTTCCGGTGGACGATCAACCCGTATCGGGGATGCAGCCATGCCTGTTTTTATTGTAGCTGGGGTGATACTGCGGTCCTGATGGCGGACGGACGCACGCGTCCGATGCGCCATCTACGGCCTGGTCACCGGATCTATGGCACGGTGCGGCGAGGCGCGTATCGGCGCTACGTCCTCACCGAGGTACTCGACCACTGGATGGTGCGAAAGCCGGCGTACCGGGTGACGTTGGAGAACGGGACCGAGCTGATCACGAGCGCCGACCACCGATTCCTGACGGGACGCGGTTGGAAGCATGTCATCGGCGCCGAGTACGGGCGCCTCCAGCGACCCCATCTCACGCTGAACAGCAAGCTGATGGGGACTGGCGGCGCGTTTGCGGAGGGACCGATCGACAACGTCGACTACCGCCGCGGTTACCTGTGCGGAGCGATCCGTGGGGACGGCCATCTCGCGATGCGCGTATATGAGCGCGATGGGCGACGAT
>DATHJG010000509.1:0-2113 GCA_035489875.1 Solirubrobacteraceae bacterium
TGGACGCCACGCCGGTCAGCCAGAGGTTGAACAGGTCCGGGATGAGCGCGATCCGCTCGGCGGCGGCGAGCGCCGGCGAGCCGCGGTCGGCCAGGAGCTGGAAGATCGTGTTGATCGGCATCGTCTGGATGCCGGTGACCGCGTAGAGCTCGCCGCGGTCGATCAGCCGGTGCGCCTCGTCCACCATCCCGCGCGTGCGCGGGTCGCGGTAGTGGAACGGCAGCCCGAGGACGCGGTCGCGGCCGTCGAGCAGCGCGTAGTCGACGCCCCACGAGTCGACGCCGATGCCCTGCAGCCGCCCCCGCCCGGCCGCCGCGGCGAGCCCCTCGAGCGCGGACGAGAACAGCGCGAGCGGGTTCCAGCGCAGGCCGTCGGGCAGCCGCACCGGCCGGTTCGCGAACCGGTGCACCTCCTCGAGCGTCGCTCGGCCGCCGGCGAAGCGCCCGAGCACCACCCGGCCGCTCTCGGCGCCGAGGTCGACCGCGGCGTAGGCGGGCGCGTCACGCAAGGTGGAAGACCTCCTCCAGGCGCTCGACGCCGCCGCCCGGCAGCTCGAAGTACGGCGCCATGTCCGCCTGCCAGCGGGCGTTGACGTCGCGCTCGGCCATCGCCGCCTGCGCACGCTCGAAGTCGTCGGTCTCGAGGTAGCCGACGAGCAGCCCGTCGCCGCGCAGGAACAGCGAGTAGTTCGACCAGCCGCTCTCGCTCAGGGCCGCAAGCATCTCGGGCCACACCTCGCGGTGGCGGGCGCGGTACTCGTCGAGCCGGTCGGGCCGGACGCGCAGCAGGAAGCAGACCCGCTCCACTAGACCACCACCGTCTCCAGGCCCAGCAGCGCGCCGACACGCGTGACCTCCTCGGCCCGGTGGCCGACGCCGAGGGCGACGTGGTGCGTCGGGCCCTGCGCGCACCAGGCCTCGAAGAACTCCGCCGGCGGCGCGGCGAAGCGCAGGCGCGAGTTGGTGTTGCCGATCCGGAAGGTCGCGCCTTCGATCGACTCCCCCTCGGCGACGATCAGCTTCAGGCGCCCGTCGCGCGTCTGCGTGCAGCCGACGATCGTGACCGGGCCGTAGCGCACCTTCAGCTCGACGCTCAGTCCGGCGCCGCGCTTGCCGTGGTAGAGCCTGAGCGAGCGCAGCACCGGCCGCTCCTGGGCGATCGCGAGGTGCGCGGGGCCGTCGTGGCCCATCAGGGTGAAGTCCTCGTCGAGGTCGAGCGCGTAGTACTCGGTGTAGGAGCCGCCCGCGCCGAGCCGGTCGAGGATGAGCTGCGCGAGGTTGGTCTTGAGGTCGCCCTCGCCGGCGGTCGGCACGCCGCGCGCCGTCAGCAGCGAGTTGCCGACGATCATGCCGGCGCCGAGCCGCTCGGCCTCGTTGCCGTCGACGCCGCGGTAGTAGTAGGTCAGCGCGTCGAGGGCGAAGTCGGCGACGAGCCGATCCAGCCCGACCGCCACGCGCGCCGACCAGTCGAGCTGGTCGTCGCCGATCGGGCCGGCGATCGGGTCCTCGGACGGATCGGCGAACGAGAACATGCCGCGGATCTCGTCCTGCTTGGCCGCGACCTCGGCGTCGGTGGCCGCCGCGGTGCGCGCGCCCAGGTCGTCGATCTCGAGCACCTCGACGTGCGCGCCGAGCTGGGCGTGGACGGCGGTGAAGTCCGTGTACATGTCGAGCATCCCCGGATAGGTGTGGCCGAGGAAGCCGATCCGCGAGCGGCGCAGCGCCCGCGCGGCGCCGGCGGCGCGCACCCAGGCGGCGATCTTCCCCCACGCGCGCTCGTCGTCGTCGATCGTGCCCGCGACGGTGTCGTAGGGGATGCCCGCGCGCGTGCATGCGCCCGCGATCTCGGGCACGCAGCAGGCCGCGCAGTTGGCCAGCCACTCGCCCGTGTCGGTGTGCTCGTAGTCGAGCGTCGCCGCCGGCTGCAGCGCGAGCAGCACCACCGGCACGCCGGCGGCCTGGAACGCGGGCAGCACCTGGCTGGAGGTCGCGTAGGTGACGGCGTGGCAGAGCACGACGTCGACCTGCGCCATCGCGAACCGGTCGCCCGCCGCGCGCGCCTTCGGCGCGGTGTCGACGAGGCCCGCGCTGACGACGTCCGCGCCGAGCTCGGC
>DATHJG010000510.1:0-3301 GCA_035489875.1 Solirubrobacteraceae bacterium
GCCCGCGTGGCGAGCGCGGCCTCGAGCGCCGCCGTCGCACCGCGCACGCGGGTGGTCAAGACGGGCCGCGGACAGAGCGTCGCGGAGAAGGCCGCCGCGCTGCGACGCCGCCCCGGCGTGCTGAGCGCGACGCCGAACTACATCGCGCACGCGAGCTACATCCCCAACGACCCCGGCCGCGCGGCGGCCCCCGGCGGCTGGCAGGCGCTCCAGTGGAACTTCGTCGGACCGTTCGGCGTCAACGCTCCGGGCGCATGGGACCATGTGGCGGAGCTCGGCCGGCCCGGGGCGACGGGCGTGACGGTCGCGGTGCTGGACACCGGCGTCGCGTACTCGGACCGCGGGCGCTTCACGCGCTCGCCGGACCTGCGCGGGAACCGCTTCGAGCGCGGCTACGACTTCGTCGACGGCGACCGCTACCCGAACGACCACAACGGCCACGGGACGCACGTCGCGTCCACGATCGCCGAGAGCATCGACAACGGCGTCGGCGTGACCGGGCTCGCGTTCGGGGCGAAGATCATGCCGGTGCGGGTGCTCGACCGTCGCGGCGAGGGCGACAGCGCCGCGATCTCCCGCGGGATCCGGTTCGCGGCTCGCAAGGGCGCGTCGGTCATCAACCTCTCGTTCGAGTTCGGGACCGGCGTGACCGCCGGCGAGATCCCGGACATCCTCGACGCGCTGCGCTACGCGCGCCGCAACGGCGTGCTGGTGGTCGGCGCGTCGGGCAACGCCGCCCGCGCGTCGGTCGCCTACCCGGCGCGTGCGCAGGACGTGCTGTCGGTCGGGGCCACGACCGAGCACGGCTGCCTCGCCGAGTACTCCAACAACGGACCGACGCTCGACCTCGTCGCCCCGGGCGGCGGCCCCGACGCGGAGCTCGACGGCGATCCCAACTGCCGGCCGCTCGAACCCCGCGGGCGCGACATCGTGCAGATGACGTTCCAGACGAGCACCGGCGTGTTCGGGCTGCCGGGGAGGTACACGGGCACGTCGATGGCGGCGCCGCACGTGTCCGGCACGGCCGCGCTCGTGATCGCGAGCGGCCTGCTCGGGCCGGACCCGTCGCCGGCCGCGATCGAGGCGCGGTTGAAGGCCACCGCGCACGATCTGGGCGCCCCCGGGCCGGACAACCTGTACGGCGCCGGGCTGATCGACGCCGCCGCCGCGACGGCGCGGCCTACGTCGTCCGGATGATCATCACCGCGCAGGGCGCGTGGTGGGAGATCTTGTTGGGCACCGAGCCGAGCAGGAAGCGCTTGGCGCCGGTCATGCCCTTGTTGCCGACGACGATCAGGTCGGCGACGAGCTCCTCGGCGACGTCGAGGATCGCGTCCGCCGGGTCGCCCTCGCGGGCGTAGGTCTGCACGGCCACGCCGGCGCCGCGGGCACGCTCGGCGGCGTGGTGCAGCGTGGCGTCGACGTCGGCGCGGCGGTTGATCATCCACTGCAGGTCGGGCGGCACCTGGCGCGCCTCCTCGCGCAGCCGCTGGCCGCCGACCGGCTCGTAGGCGGAGACGAGCTCCAGCGTCGCGCCGCTCAGCTGAGCCAGCTCGACCGCGGCGTCGACCGCCTTCCCTGCGGTCTCGGAGCCGTCGGTCCCGACGACGATGGAGCGGAACACCGCCCGATCATACGAGCTTGACGACGGCGATCACTGCGCTGATCACGACGCAGACCACGATCACGAGCTGCATCCAGATCCACAGTGGGGCCATGAGGCCCAGAGTAGAAGGCGCCCTCAGGCGTGCGCCTCGATGCGCTCGATCCCCTGCGCGGTCACAGTGGTGACGGGGAGGCCCAGGCCGGCCGCCTTGTGGGGAAGGTCGAGCTTGAGCCAGCGGGAGACGCGCTTGGGCAGCGTCGAGATGATCAGCTCGTCGAACCCGTGCAGGTTGACCGCGTCCTGGATCGCGGCGAGTGGCTCGTGCACGCCGACCATCGGCTCGACCGGCGCGCCGGCGGCGCGCTCGAGCAGCGGCAGCGCGAGCTCGATCGTGTCCTCCGCCTCGTTGCGGCCCTGATCCTCCGGGTCGACGAGCTGGTGCAGGCCGTGCGCGGAAGACGGCACCAGGAGCGTGAAGGTGGCCGAGCCGCGCGCTGCGCGCTCGCGCACCGCCTCGATGAGCGCGGGCGTCGCCGCGGTGCGGTTGGCGACGACGAGGACGCGGGCGGTGGCCTGGGAGGACTCCATGGGATTCCCTTCGTCAGACGACGTAGTAGCGATTGTCGCAACTTCGCCCGACATCGTCCATCGCGGCGCGCCGGGGGGCGCCCGTCCCGCTCAGATCGCGATGCGGGCCTTCGGGCCGCCGGACTTCGCGCGGCGCTGCTTGCCGCCCTTGCCCCCGCCCTTGCCGCCGCGGCGCGATGCGGCCGCCTTCGACTTGCGCGCCTTCGCGCGCCGCTTCGACGCGCCGCGCGGCTGCTTGGGCTTCGCCTTCTTCGCCGCCGGGCGCGGCGCCGCCTCGATCACGCCGAACTCCGTCGCGTACGTCGCGCCCGCGCCGTCCGCGGCCGCCGGGTTGCCGAGCACGATGCCGATCCCGATCTCGCGGTAGGAGGGATCGAGGATGTTGTCGCGGTGGCCGGGCGAGTTCAGCCAGGCCTGCATGATCGCGCGGGGCGTCGCCAGCGCGCCCGTCCCCCAGGCGAGGTTCTCGCCGAGGGCCCAGGGCCGCGACTCCTCGATGTAGCCGGTCCGCTCGATCCGGTCGAGCACGTCCGAGCCGTCGCGGCCGGTGTGGGAGAAGTAGGAGCCGGCGACGAGGTCCTGCGCGAAGGCGGACGCGGCCGCGCCGAGCTTCGGGTTCGGCGCGAGCGGCGCGAGGCCGTGGTCGGCGCGCTCGCCGTTGAGGAGGCAGAGCGTCGCCTCCGCCACCGCGCCCAGCGACTCTGGGGCGGGCGCCGGGTCCGGACAGGCCACGCCGGCGCCGACGCCGTCGCGCCGCGGCGCGCCGTCGCGCTCGCGCAGGTCCAACCGCCCGCCGGGCGACAGCTCGCGCAGCGGGCTGCCGGCCTGGACCTCGGTGGCGGCGCCCAGCCGCCCGTCGGTCGACTCGACCGACGCGGGACCGGCCAGCCGCACGGGCGCGCCGCCGGGCTCGGCACCCGGGCCGGACGTGCCGCAGCCGGAGACGAGCGCAGCAGCGACTGCGAGGAGTACGACACGCGCCATGTCCTCGTTAGATCGCCCGGAAACCGGTTGACCTTGAGCGGCGGGCCGGTCAGCTGGACTCGGCCCCTAGAGCCCGGCGGTCCAGCTCCCGGCGCCGAGCGCGTCGAACGCCGCGACGACGTT
>DATHJG010000511.1:0-4554 GCA_035489875.1 Solirubrobacteraceae bacterium
CAGCGGCGTCGTGTCCCGGAACACCTCGAACACCGCCTTGCTGGCCTCGGAGTACGCGGACATCCGCGGCGGAACCACGATCGCCTGCGGGCACAGCCGGCGCGCCTCCCGTCCGCCCATCGCCGTGCGCACGCCGCGCGCCTTGGCCTCGTAGCTGGCGGCGAGCACCACGCCGCCGCCGACGATCACGGGCCGCCCACGCAGGCGCGGATCGTCGCGCTGCTCGACCGACGCGTAGAAGGCGTCGACGTCGGCGTGCAGGATCGTCGCGCCCTCTTTCATGCGAACACATGTTCGCATTCGAGGAGGATGGATGCGAACGAAAGCGTCAGAGCGGCCAGAGCGGACCGAAGACGACTCGCGACCAGCGCCGCGACGAGACGCACTCGCGCGCCTGCCGCATGCCGGACGTCCCGGACTACTCGACGGGCTGCACGAGCCTCTGCCAGTCCGGTCCGATGGCCGTTTCAAGGGCAGCGATGACGCGGCTGCGCAAGATGGCGTCCCACGTGGCGCACTCGAACGAGAGGACGGCTGTGCGGCTGCGCCCGACCGTGATGGGAGGGTCACCTTGCGCCGCGAGCGCGGCGGTCAGTCGGGTCAGTAGCTCCGGGTCGTCGGGGACGGCGAGGGCGAAGTGGGCGGGGTCCATGCGGCTGAGCGTACACGAACACGTGTTCCCATTCGGCCATGGGGATGTTGGTTCTTCCTCGTCTGGCTCGACGAGCGGCAGCCGCCTGAGCAGGGAGACAATCAGGCTGGACTCGTGGCGCTCGTCGGCGTCGTTGTGGTGCTACTCACCGCATCCGCAGCCGCGCTCGGGCGCGTCGCGCGCCGGGCGCGACCGAAGACCGGGTACGTCAGGTGAAGAGCAACGGTGCGCCCTTGAGGTCGTCGTGCGGCCGTGCCTGGAGTTGGGCGCGTCCGAGGTGGGCTTCGAGGTAGATGCGGACGGCCTTGGCGACGGCGCGCTCGTCGGCGTGACCGTTGAGGCCGAGGGTGAGCAATGCGTCTGGCGAGGCGGGGCGAGCTACTGACCGCAGCGGGAGCCGAGGGCAAGTCCCACGCGCCGCGGTGAGGTCGCCCCGTCCACGTAGACGTCAAGCGGAATGCAGGCGGGGGCGCGGGTCAAGACGAACCCGGACCAGAAGGTGACCGCCACCCCGTCCGCATAGCTCCCGGAAGGGCCATCCGGGCTGTAGCGGCGAGAGGGCCTGCCGGGACGGCAAGCAACGAAGGTCACACTCGGGTAGGTGTCGCGCAGCTTTGTCTCCCCTTGCGGAAGCGGCCCGTAGGCGAGCCCTGCGACCCTTCGCTCGCCTCGGGCGAGCCGCACGGTCACGGCCACCGCGAAGGCCGCGACGCCCGTCGCAATCGCTACCGCCGTGCCCGTTCGGGTCGTCATGCACCAACGCTACGCTCGCGGCGACCCTGCGGTTCCCCTTGAGAACTCGCATCGGAGTTACACAACGATTCTCCTGAAAGCCCCTTCTCGACGTGGCCGAAGCGCGGCGCGGCGGGGCGGATAGAGTCGGCGCATGGGAGTCGCCGCACGCGCGCAGTGGGGATGACGGACGCCTTCCTCGAACGGCGGCGGGCGGCCGCCGCAGCGGCATGGAACGTCGACGGTGGCGTCGTGCTCGTCGCCGCCGGCGACGAGATCCCCGTGCCGGGGCGCGGCGACCGCACGTACCCGTTCCGCGCGCACTCCGAGTACCTCTACCTCGCGGACCGCGAACGCCCCGGCGGCGTGCTGGCCCACGCGCCGGCCGACGGCTGGGTCGAGTTCGTCGCGCCGGTCACCGCCGAGGAGCTGCTGTGGACCGGGCTCGAGGGCGACCGCGAAGGAGTGCCCGAAGGCACGCGCCCGCTGGACGAGCTCGCGGCGTGGGTTGGCGGCCGGCCGGTGCGCCGGCTCGGCGCCGCCGCCGACGCCGACGTCGAGCTGCGCGACGCGCTCATCCACGTCCGCCGCCCCAAGGACGACGTCGAGCTCGAGCGCATGCGCAGGGCCGCGGAGGCGACGCGCGCCGGCTTCGAAGAGCTCGTGCCGCTGATCGCCGCGGGCCGCGCCGAGCGCGAGCTGCAAGTGACGCTCGAGGCGGCGTTCCTCCGGAACGGCGGCGACTTCCTCGCGTTCGAGCCGATCGTCGCGGCGGGCGACCACGCTGGCGTCCTGCACTTCTCGCCGACGGCGCGCGAGCTCCGCGACGGCGATCTCCTGCTCGTCGACGCGGGCGCCGAGCACCGCGGCTATGCGAGCGACGTCACCCGCACGTACGCCGTCGGCGGGACGTTCACCGGCGAGCAGGCGCTCGTCCATGACACGGTCCGGCGCGCCGGCGAGATCGCGATCGCCGCCTGCCGTCCCGGAACGGAGTGGCACGACGTCCACCGCACGGCGGCGCTGGTGGTCGCGGAAGGGCTCGTCGAGCTCGGCGTCCTCCGCGGCTCGCCCGAGACGCTCGTCGAGAGCGGCGCGGCGACGCTGTTCTTCCCGCACGGCGTCGGCCACCTGGTCGGCCTGGGCGTCCGCGACACCGGCCCGGCGTCCGACGAGGCGCGCGAGCCCGTGCCCGGCCTGCCGCGGCTGCGCGTCGACATCCCGCTCCGGTCGCGCCAGGCGTGGACGGTCGAGCCGGGAATCTACGTCGTTCCCGCGCTGCTCGCCGCCGAACGCGGCCGCGACGGCGTCGTCTGGGATCGCGTCGACGAGCTGCACGGCTTCGGCGGCGTGCGCCTCGAGCAGAACGTGCTGATCACCGACGACGGCTGCGAGATCCTCACAGCCGCGGTCCCGCTCTGAGAACTCGACCATCTCCTGGTCGCGTCCATCGAGGGAGCCGAACCAGTGGGCCCGCTCCCTGTCACGGCGAGACGAGTGCGTCTGCGACGGCAAGCATCTCGCTGCCGAGCTGCTCTCGCCCGATGCGCAGCGCGAGCAGCCCGGTGGAGACTCGCTCGATGAAGCCCCACTCCCAGATGGGTTGGGGGCGCACGGCGGTCAGGCGACTCAGATGAGCGCACCGCTCACGCGCGGCGTGAAGGGTGTCACGGGCGTCGATCAGCTCGCGGCTGTACTCGCGCATCGGCACCGCGAGATCACACGCCGGCTCGGCGAACAGGCCATCAGGGTCCACGAGCTTGAACCGCGCGTCGCGCGGCGTGGGCGCGTCGAACACGAGCAGCGTGTTCGCGCCGTGGGCGTCACCGTGGACCAGCACTGCGGCGTCGGGGTCGAATGCGCGCCGGCGGGCCTCGGCGAATGAGCGAGCGCACTCGATGACTCGCTCCGCGCAGGGCTCATCGAGCTCATGCCACGTCGCGGAGATGAACTCGCCGAGCGCGGCGGCCTTGCCCGCCCGGTAGCGCGAGCTTGAGGACGGCCGGCTCGCCACCGCCGGTCGTGGCGAACTCCAGCGTCGACCGATCGCGGGTTGCTGATCTGGACCGAGCGCAGGCATGACGGCAACGACAGCGTCGAGGAGTCCTACGGCCCGCACTACGCGCGCCAGTGGCAGCGCGGCGGGGCGCTCGACCGGGTCGAGTTCGACTGGATGGACCCGCCCGAGCGCACGTTCGGCGCTGACGCCAGCGCCGATCCGCAGGGTGAGCGGTGGCGCTACTCCTACGACGACGCCGGCCGGCTGATCCAGGCGACGGATCCGCGCGGCATGTCCGACCTCACCAGCGACCTCGACCGTGAGCGCCTAGAGCTCGAACATCGCCGCGGCGACCTCACCGGCGGCCGCATCGGGGATCGCGGTCGCGGCCCGTTCGAGCACGAGCAGCCGCGCACCCGGGATCGCGCGCGCGAGCGCCTCGCCGTTGCCGACAGGGAAGAACGGGTCCCGGCGACCGTGCACCACGAGCGCCGGGATCGCGAGCTCGGGCAGGCGCTCGCGCCAGCGCGGCTTGCAGTCGAGCTTGGAGAACACCATGCCCATCTGGTTGGCCATCTGGACCGCGGGCTCCGTGCCCGGCGTGCGGTCCCAGATGCGCTCGGCGGTCGCGCGTGCGGCGGCGGGGTCGTCGCCGAGGGTCTCCGCGCCGGCGGCGGCGAACTCCGCCACGGCAGCGCGGTCAGACCAGTCGGGCATCGGGTGCGAGAACAGCCGGTCCATCGTCGCCGCGTCATGGTCAGGCAGGTCGTCGTCGGGCGGGCCCGGTGCGACGGGCCGCGTCCCGGCAAGGGTGAGCGCCGAGAACGCGTCCGGGTGGTCGAGCGCGGCGACCTGGGCGACCATCCCGCCGACGCCGATGCCCGCCAGGTGCGCCGGCCGGTCGTCGAGTCCGCGGGCGAGCGCCGCGGCGTCGGCTGCGAGATCACGCAGCGTGTACGCCGGAGCCTCGGGATCGACGGTGGTCGACGCGCCGGAATCGCGCAGGTCGTAGCGCACGACGTGGCGCCCGCCGCGAGCGAGCGCCTCGCAGAGCGCGTCGGGCCAGGAGAGCATGGTCGTGCCGCCCGCGAGCAGTACGAGGGGCGCCGCCGCATCGCCGAAGTGCTCGACGCCGAGCGTGACGCCGTCGGGCGTGCGGAACGAATGCATC
>DATHJG010000512.1:0-3384 GCA_035489875.1 Solirubrobacteraceae bacterium
GTGGAAGTCGGCGTCGAGCGCGAGCACCCGGTCGACGACCGACGCCAGCCGCGCCGGCGTCATGTGCCCCGCGCCGGCGTGGATGTCGGTCACCAGCGCGACCCGCAGGCCGTCCAGCTCGGACGGCCACGCGGGCAGCGCCAGCGGCACCTCGGGGGTGACGAGCGAGCGCGGCTCGCGCCACGCCGCCCGATGTACGAGTGCGGCCGCCCCGAGCGCGGCCGCCCCCCTAACTGCGGCTTTCGCTAGCAAGCGCGAGCCCAGATGGGCGGTCGCGCCGCCACACCGTCAGCGCGGCGACGCGCGTAACTGCGGCTTTCGCTAGCAAGCGCGAGCCCGGACGGGCGGTCGCGCCGCCGCGCGGTCGGCGCGGCGACGCGCGTAACTGCGGCTTTCGCTAGCAAGCGCGAACCCGGACGGGCGGTCGCGCCGCCGCGCGGTCGGCGCGGCGACGCGAAAACGCGGCAATTACTTCTTGTCGTCCGACGACGAGTCGATGTCCCCACCGATGTCGTCGAAGCCGCCGCCGGTCGTCGTCCCGCCGCCGAACCCGGAGCCGATCTCCTCCAGCTCCGCGGTGTCGAACGCCGGGCCGAAGCCGCCGAGGCCCTCGCCGTCGTCGAGCCCCAGCTCGGCGGCCAGCTCGTCGCCCTCGAGCAGCGAGACGTCGTCGATGCCGCGGGGGAGCGGCTCCGCCGGCTCGATCTCGATCGTCCGGTAGCGCTTCAGGCCGGTGGCCGCCGGGATCAGCTTCCCGATGATCACGTTCTCCTTCAGCCCCGCCAGGCGGTCGATCTTGCCCTCGAGCGCCGCGTCGGTGAGCACCTTCGTGGTCTCCTGGAAGGAGGCCGCCGAGAGGAACGAGTCGGTCGCGAGCGACGCCTTGGTGATGCCGAGGATGATCTCCTCGAACGCCGCCGGCTCGCCGCCGGCCGCCTCCGTCTCGCCGTTCACGCGCCGCAGCTCGTGCCGGTCGACGAACTGCCCCGGCAGGTAGCTCGTGTCGCCCTTCTGGTCGATCCGGACCTTCTTGAGCATCTGGCGCACGATCACTTCGATGTGCTTGTCGTTGATGTCCACGCCTTGGGACTTGTAGACCTCCTGGACCTCCTTGATGAGGTACAGCTCGGTCTCCGTCCGGCCGCGGATCGCCAGCAGCTCGTGGGGGTACAGGGACCCCTCGTTGAGCTGGGTGCCCGGCTCGATCTTGTCGCCCTCGCTGACGTGCAGGCGCGTCCGGCGCGGGAACGTGTGCCGGTGCTCCTCGCCCGCGGCGTCGGTGATGACGACGGTGCGCGACTTGTCCGTGTCCTCCACTGACACCACGCCGCCGACCTCGGCGATCTTCGCCAGGCCCTTCGGCTTGCGCGCCTCGAACAGCTCGACGATGCGCGGCAGGCCGTGCGTGATGTCCGCGCCGGCGACGCCGCCGGTGTGGAACGTCCGCATGGTCAGCTGCGTGCCCGGCTCGCCGATCGACTGCGCGGCGATGATGCCGACCGCGTCGCCGATCATGGCGGTCACGCCCGAGGCCAGCGAGCGGCCGTAGCAGGCCTGGCACAGGCCCGACGGCGACTCGCACTTGAGCACCGAGCGCACCGGGATCGTGGCGTGCTCGTGCTTCTCCTGGTCGAACGACTCGATCAGGGTGACGAGGTCGGCGCGGCCGATCTCGGCGCCCTTCGCGACGAGGACGTTCTTGCTCCGCCCCACGCTGATGTCGGCCGCGGCGAACCGCCCGACCAGCATCTCGTTGGGCTCGCGGTCCTTCTTGCGCAGCGGCAGCTCGAGGTACTCCTCGGTCCCGCAGTCCTCGATGCGGACGATGACGTCCTGCGCCACGTCGACCAGGCGCCGGGTCAGGTAGCCCGAGTCGGCCGTGCGGAGCGCGGTGTCGGCGAGGCCCTTGCGGGCACCGTGGGTCGAGGTGAAGTACTCGATCACGTCGAGGCCCTCGATGAAGGAGGCCTTCACCGGGCGCTCGATGATCTCGCCCTTCGGGTTGGCCATCAGGCCGCGCATGCCCGCCAGCTGGCGGATCTGCTTGATCGAGCCACGGGCGCCGGAGCTGGCCATCATGTAGATGGAGTTCAGCTTGTCGGTCTCCTCGATGTTCGTGATCATCGCCTCGCCGACCTCGTCGGTTGCGGCGTTCCACTGATCGGTGACCGCCTGGTGGCGCTCCTCCTCGGTGATGAGGCCCTCGTCGTACTGCTCCTGGATCGCTCCGACGCGCTGCTCGTAGCCCTTGATGATCTCGTCCTTCGCGGGCGGGACCACCACGTCGTTCTTGGACACGGTGATGCCGGCCTGGGTCGCGTACTTGAAGCCCAGGTCCTTGAACGCGTCGAGCACCTGCGAGATCGCCGGCGCCCCGAACTCCTGCACCAGCTGGTCCAGGAACGCGGTGACGTCGCGCTTGCGCAGCGTCGTGTTGATGAACGAGTACCGCGCCTGGTCGAACTCGTCGCCGATCGTCTCCGCCAGCGCGCGCTCGATCTTGTCGTTGAAGATGATGCGCCCGACGGTGGTGGCGATGTGCCCGCCCTCCAGCCACTCCGGCCGGTAGTGCGCGACGTCGTGCAGCTCGACGAGCTTGCCCTCGTAGGCGAGCTCGGCCTCCTGCGCCAGCCGGAACGCCTGGACGCGCGGCTCGTGCTTGGCCGGGTCGATCTTCGCCAGCGTCTCGGCGTCCTCGCCGTAGGTGAGGTAGTACGTGCCGAGGATCATGTCCTGCGTCGGCGTGGCCAGCGGAGCGCCGTGCGCCGGGGACAGGATGTTGTTCGACGAGAGCATCAGCACGCGCGCCTCGGCCTGGGCCTCGGCGGACAGCGGCAGATGGACCGCCATCTGGTCGCCGTCGAAGTCGGCGTTGTACGCGTGGCAGACGAGCGGGTGGACCTGGATGGCCTTGCCCTCGACCAGCACCGGCTCGAACGCCTGGATGCCCAGGCGGTGGAGCGTCGGCGCGCGGTTGAGCAGCACCGGGTGCTCGTGGATGACCTCCTCGAGCACGTCCCAGACCTCCGGGATCATCGAGTCGACCATCTTCTTGGCCGCCTTGATGTTCTGCACCGCCTTGCGCTCGACGAGCCGGGCCATGATGAACGGCTTGAACAGCTCGAGCGCCATCAGCTTCGGCAGGCCGCACTGGTGCAGGCGCAGCGACGGGCCGGCCACGATGACCGAGCGGCCCGAGTAGTCCACGCGCTTGCCCAGCAGGTTCTGGCGGAACCGGCCCTGCTTGCCCTTGAGCATGTCGCTCAGGGACTTCAGGGCGCGGTTGCCCGGGCCTGTGACGGGCCGGCCGCGGCGGCCGTTGTCGAACAGCGCGTCGACGGCCTCCTGCAGCATCCGCTTCTCGTTGTTGACGATGATCTCCGG
>DATHJG010000513.1:0-2198 GCA_035489875.1 Solirubrobacteraceae bacterium
CGGCATCCGGTCTCAGCGCGAACCCGTTGCGGCGCCACGAGAACCAGCGCAGCACCGCGGCGCGGCGCGGCGAGTTCGTGAACCCGTCGCCCGGCGTCGCCTTCTCCAGCCCCGCCTCGATGACCCGCCGCACGGCATCGCTGCCGCCATCGCCATCGACGTCGACCAACGCCGGCAGCACGAGCTCGAGCACCCGGAACACCTCGGCACGCGTTCCCACCGGCAGAATGGTGGTGTTCTGCTGCCCTGCTGCGCCCTGCGCCGACGACTTGCCCGCGCGGTTGACCTTGACCTCCCACCAGTCGAACGGCCGCCACGGCAGCTGCTGGCTGATCGAGATCGAATGGATGCGGCCCGGCGGCAGGGTCTCGTTGCTGGTGGAGAGCAGTCCGTACCCGACACGCACGCCGTCGGGGGTTCCGGCGATCGAGTAGCGCAGCGACTTCACGATGCGGTTCACCAGGAACGAGCCGAGACCGAACAGCAGCGGTACGGCGCCGAACAGGACGAAGAACTCCCGCGACACGGTCGCCGCAATGATGCCACCGACGACAATGAGTACGAACATGAAGGTCGTCGTGCTGAGCACGGTCGAGGCGATCAAGCGGCCCGGATTCATCGTCACCACCGAGGACGGCTCGGCCAGCCCGGGCTCGAGTTCCGGGGCGATCAGCTCAGAGACGCGCTGCCCGACAAGTCCGGGCGCGGACTCACCCGCGGTCTCGGCCGGTGCCGCCCGCTCGGCACGCTCGCGCTCGCGCGTTCCGGACGCCAGGTTCAGGATGTCGCGGCGCAGCGCGTCGGCGCGCACCCCCGACAGGTATGACAGCTGCACGTTCGCGTCGCTGCCCGCGCCGGTGATCTCGAGCCGCGCCGCGCCGAAAAGACGCGCGAAGAACGGTCGCACGATGTTGATGCCCTGGATGCGGTCCAGGCGGGCCTTGCGGTGCGTGCGGAACAAGATGCCGCTTCGCACCTCGACGAGCTCGTCGGTGATGCGGAACGTGTGCATCCGCCACGACAGGTAGAACCCCGCGATGAAGATCAGCAGGGCGACGGCCACGACGACAAGCGCCAGCGGCACGAGGCCGCGCTCCAGGAGCAGGTCGATCGGGTCGCCCTCGTAGCTGCCGCCTCCGAAGAAGATCTCGACGACCCGCTCGCGGAGGTTCGCGATGATGATGCCGAGGATCGCGATCAGCGCGATGCCACCGCGCAGGAGCGGTGTCGCGGGGTGCAGCCGGTGCCACTCGCCGTCGGCGAGGTCGTCATTCACAGTCCCGCCCGGCGGCTCTCGGCGAGGGCGACGAGCCGGTCGCGGAGGTCGTCGGCCTCCTGCTCGGGCAGGCCGGGGATCGTGACGTTGCTCGCCGCGGCCGCGGTCACGAGCTTGAGCTCGGACAGCCCAACCGCACGTGCCAGCGGCCCCCGGTTGATGTCGACGAGCTGCATGCGACCGTACGGGACGGCCACGAACCGCTGGAACATGATCCCGCGCCGGAACAGCAGATCGTCGTCGCGCAGCCGGTACCCGATCGCCCGCACGCGGCGCGGTGTGAACGCCGCGAGCACGACCATCATCACCCCGAACACGATCGGGAACACCAGCAACCACGGCACCTGGAAGAAATACCAGGGCAATCCGCTCGCGATCGTCATGATCGCGCCGCTGATGAGCGTGCCGATCAGGTCGACGACGACGTACTTCGACGAGACGCGCTTCCACTCCCCCGGAATCGGATCGAGCCGCTCGGGGGCGACCTGCGGGTCGGGGGCGGGAGCCTGCTGGCTGGGCGCGTCGTCGGTCACGACGTCAACGCTACCCGGCGCTCGCGGTCGGCGGTCCCGCGTCGGGATCGTCGTCCGCGCCGGGAGGAACCGTGCACAGGAATTCGGCGACGAGCCCGCCGACGAGCAGTCCGATCCCCCCGCCGAGCACCGAGAGCACCCGCAGGTAGGCATCGGCCGCCGGCGCTCCGGATCGCAGGACGAGCTCCAGCACGAGCCCGAGCCCGACGCCGGCGACGAGCGCTCCGCCGATCGCCGACGCCTTCGCCAGCCCGACGACCCGCGTCGCGTAGAACGGGTCGACGCGGTGCTCCGGGTTGCCGCGGGTCGCCCGCCGCACCGGAACCGCGAGCGCGATCACCGCCGCGCCGACGAGCACCAGCGTGATCGCGAGGGTGAACTCGGGGCGC
>DATHJG010000514.1:0-4025 GCA_035489875.1 Solirubrobacteraceae bacterium
GCTCAAGTGGCTCCCGCAGCTCAGGCCGGTCGGGTTCGACTGGCTCGTCCCGGCGCTGCGGGCGGAGCTGGTCACCGCGCTCATCCGCTCGCTCCCGAAGGACCTGCGCCGCCCGCTCGTGCCGGTGCCGGAGGTCGCGGCGGCCGTGCTCGGGCGCATGCGGCCGCGCAGCGAGCCGCTGCTCGACGCGCTCGCGCGCGAGCTGGAGGCGCTGCGCGGCGTGCGCATCCCGCGCGACGCCTGGGACCTCGACCGCCTGCCGCCGCACCTGCGCATGACGTTCCGGGTGGAGGACGAGCGCGGCGCGCTCGTCGCGGAGGGGCCGGACCTCGACACCCTGCGCGAGCAGGTCCGCCCGCGGCTGCGGCGGGAGCTGGCCTCGGCTGCCGCCCCGCTCGAGCACCACGGCCTCACGAGGCCGACGTTCGGGACGTTGCCCAAGGTCGTGGCGCTGCCGGGGACCGGGACGTCCGTGCGCGGCTACCCGGCGCTGGTCGACGAGGGCGGCAGCGTGGGCGTGCGCGTGCTCGAGACGCCCGAGGCGCAGCGCGAGGCGATGCAGGCCGGCACGCGCAAGCTGCTCGCGTTGAACGTCCCGTCGCCGATCCGCCACGTGCAGGGAACGCTCGGCAACGCCGCCCAGCTCGCGCTCGCCGCCGCACCGCACGGCAGCCCGCGTGCGGTGTTGGAGGACGCCACCGTGGCCGCGCTCGAAGCGCTCATGGCGGAGGCCGGCGGCCCCGCGTGGGACGAAGCAGGCTTCGCGCGGCTGCGCGACCACGTCGCGGGCGACCTCGCCGACACGACGGCACGCGTGGTGACGCAGGTCGTGGCGATCCTCGACGCCGCACGCGCGGTGGAGCGGGGACTGGAGCCGCTCGCGCGGGCGCCGGCGCTCGCGCCCGCGCGCGAGGACGTCGAGCGCCAGCTACGCCGGCTCGTGCATCCGGGCTTCATCACCGCGACGGGCGTCAAGCGGCTGCCCGACGTCGAGCGCTACCTGCGCGCGGCGGCGCGTCGCCTGGAGCGGCTGCCGAACGCGCCGGCGCCCGACCTCGACCGGATGCGCGGCATCCACGAGCTGGAGCGCGAGTACGAGGCCGGCGTGGCGTCCTGGCCCGCCGGCCGCCCGCTCCCGCCCGCGCTGCGCGACGTCCCGTGGCTGCTGGAGGAGCTGCGCGTCTCCCACTTCGCCCAGTCGCTCGGCACCCGCGGCCAGGTGTCGGCGAAGCGGATCCGGAAGGTCATCCAGGAAGCGCCGCGGTGAAGCCGAAGCGAGCTCATCGGTCATGGCACGTCTCGCGCGCGCCGGGGCGGTCATGCGTGGGCGTACTCGGGCTTGCCCTGCGGAGCGGCCTCGGTCTCCTCCACCACACGCGGCCGCAGCAGCGTGAGCGCCGTCACGAGCGCGCCCGCGACGAGCGCCGCACCGACCAGGAAGGCGACGTGGTAGCCGCCGTTGAGCGCTGACGCTGCCGTCTCTCCGGCCGCGCCGAGATCCTCGGTGCGGCTGGCCGAGAGCGTCGCCAGCACGGCGAGCCCGATGGCGCCGCCGACCTGCACGGTCGAGTTGACCAGGCCCGACGCCATGCCCATGTCCTGCATCTCGACACCGGTCATGGAGAGCTGCATCAGCGACGGGAACGCGACGCCCGCGCCGAGACCGATGAACATCGTGGGCGCGAGCACGTCGACCCAGTAGGTCCCGTCGACCGGCGTGCGCGCGAACAGCAGCAGGCCGACGCCGATCGAGACGATGCCCGGAAGCAGCACGTTGTGCGCGCCGAAGCGCATGATCAGCCGCTCCGTGAAGCGCAGCGAGATGATGCCCATCAGCACCGAGGACGGCAGGAACGCCAGCCCGACCTCGAGCGGGTTGTAGTCCAGCACGCCCTGCAGGTAGAGCGCGCCGAGGAAGAACATCGCGAACATCCCCGCGACCATGAGTCCCATCGTCAGGTTGGCCCCGGTCACGGTGCGCACGCGGAACAGCCGCAGCGACATGAGCGGGTTGGCGATGCGCGCCTGCCGGATGACGAACGCGGTGACGAGGGCGAGCGAGATCGCGCCGAGACCGAGCGTGTTCGCCGAGACCCAGCCGTGCTCGCTGACGCCGATGATCGAGTACACGCCGAGCATCAGGCCGAGCGTGCACAGCACGGCGCCCGGGATGTCGGCGCCGGCGGACAGGCCGAGGCCCGGCTTGGCGGCCACGAGGCGCAGGGCGAGCATCGCCGTGGCGATCCCGATCGGGATGTTGATGAAGAAGATCCAGTGCCAGGAGATGGCCTCGGTGAGCGCGCCGCCGGTCAGCAGGCCGATCGACCCGCCCGCGGAGGCGACGAAGCCGTAGACGCCGATCGCCTTGGCCTGCTCGCGCGGCTCCGGGAACATCGTCACGATCATCCCGAGGACGACGGCCGATGCGGCCGCGCCGCCGGCGCCCTGCACGAAGCGGGCGACGATGAGCATCTCCTGCGTCTGCGCGACGGCGCACAGCAGCGATGCGCCCGTGAAGACCGCCAGACCGCCGAGGAACACCCGGCGCTGCCCGATGAGATCACCGACGCGTCCGGCCAGCAGCAGAAGCCCTCCGAACGGGATCAGGTAGGCGTTGACGACCCATGCGAGGCTGCTCTGGGAGAAGCCGAGATCGTCCTGGATGGACGGCAGCGCGACGTTCACGATCGTCGCGTCGAGCACGATCATGAGCACGCCGGCGCACAGCGTGTAGAGCGCCAGCCAGCGCGTCCTGTCGGTTGCTTGGTCGGTCACGGGCATCGGTTCTCCCCTGGTCGCGGTCATCAGTTCGAGAACCGTATCACATGATTTTTATTTCCAACCACGTGATTGGAAAAGACGCTACACTTCGGACCATGCCGAGGAAAAAGCGAACCTACGGGGACGTGTGCGGCATCGCCCGCGCGCTGGACCTGGTGGGCGAGCGGTGGTCGCTGATGATCGTCCGCGAGCTCCTGCTCGGGCCCAAGCGCTTCACGGATCTGCGCGCGGGCCTGCCGGGCGTCGGACCCGACGTCCTGTCCCAGCGAATGCGCGACCTTGCGGCCGAAGGCCTCGTGGACAAGCGAAAGCTGCCCCCGCCGATCGGCGCCCAGGTGTACGAGCTGACCGAGCTCGGCAGGCGGCTCGAACCCGTCGTGATGGCCCTCGGCGAGTTCGGTTCGCACCTGCCCGTGCCGACCGGCCCCGGACTGCGCATGAGCTTCGACGCGCACATCCTGTCGCTGCGGACGCTGTTCGCCGCGGACCGCGCGGACGGGTTCACCGCCCGCGTCGAGCTGCGCCTGGACGGCGGCCCGGTTTACCGCGCGCTCGTCGACGACGGCGAGCTGGTCCTCGAGCAGGGTGGCGCCGACGTGCCGGACGTCATCATCACCGGCGACCCGGGCGAGCTGCTCGGCGTCGCCCACGGCCGCCTGCCGCTCGCCGACACCGCTCTCCAGATCGATGGCGACCACGCGCTGGGCGAACGCTTCCTTACCCTGTTCCCGTTGCCCGAGCCGGCCATCGCCGTCGTGCCCGCCGCACTGCTCGGACCGTGAGCGACGGCCCCGAGGTCAGCCGAACCGCCCCGTGACGTACGCCTCGGTGCGCGGGTCGCGGGGCGCGGTGAAGATCTCCTCGGTGCGCGCGTACTCGACCAGCGTGCCGACCCCGTCCTCGACGGTCATGAACGCGGTCATGTCGGCCACGCGCGCCGCCTGCTGCATGTTGTGGGTGACGACGACGATCGTGAGCTCGTCCCGCAGCGCGACCATGAGGTCCTCGATCCGCGCGGTCGAGAACGGGTCGAGCGCCGAGGCGGGCTCGTCCATCAGCAGCGCGTCGGGGCGCGTGGCCAGGGCCCGCGCGATGATCAGCCGCTGCTGCTGGCCGCCGGACAGCGAGAAGGCGTTGGCGCCCAGCCGGCCCGAGACCTCGTCCCACAGCGCCGCGCGCCGGAGCGCCTCCTCCACCCGCTCGTCCAGGTGGTCGTCCATGTGCAGCGCGCGCGGGCCGAACGC
>DATHJG010000515.1:0-6753 GCA_035489875.1 Solirubrobacteraceae bacterium
CAGAACACGCACTGCGCGCTCTTGCCGAGCAATGGTGACCACCAGTTCCTGTGGTTGCCGATCAACTCACGGGGAACGGCGAGCCTCGAGCTCGACGGCCCGGGTTGTTACTGGTTCAGCTCGATCATCGGCAACGATGAGGGCCAAGGCCTGATCGCGGCGATCGTCGTACTGGGTGAGTCTCCGCCGGAGGCCCGCCTCGACCGCCCACCCCAGCCACGACCGTAGAAGGGATCAGGCGATGGCAGGAAGGTACGTAGACGTAGGCCATGCCGTCAGGCAGTCGACCTTGAGCGGGGTTGTCGGGAGTGCGCCGCCCGTCGTCCGGGACGTCACGTACGACCGGATTCGCCAGGCCCGCGCAGAACCGCAGAACTGGCTCACCTACTACGGCGCCTACGACGGGCAGCGTTACAGCCCGCTGGACCAGATCAATACGGAGAACGTCAGGCGCCTCGCTCCTGCGTGGGTGTTCCAGGCGGGCGCCTCCGGCGTGTTCGCGGGAGCGTCGACGTACTCGTTCGAGGCCGCCCCGATCGTGGTGGACGGCGTCATGTACGTCTCGGGCTGGGATGGCTGGGTCTGGGCGCTCGACGGCGCGACCGGACAGGAGTTGTGGCGGTACAAGCACGCGATCCCGTCCGATACGCCGCTCTGCTGCGGCAACGTGAACCGCGGGGTCGCCGTGGCGAAGGGGAAGGTCTTCGTCGTCACCCTGAACGCCCACGTGCTCGCGCTCGACGCCGAGACCGGCGAGTGTGTGTGGGACAAGACATACGGTGACGTGCGGGCCGGTGAGAGCGGGACGGTCGCTCCCCTGGTCGTGAAGGACCTGGTCATCGTCGGGAGCTCCGGTGGGGAATTCGGCGTGCGCGGTCACCTCGACGCGTTCGAGGTCGACACCGGACGGCACGCGTGGCGAACGTACACCGTGCCGAAGCCCGGCGAGCCCGGGTCCGAGACCTGGCCGGCGGACGGTCAAGCCTGGGCGCGAGGTGGTGGAAACTGCTGGGTCACCGGCACGTTCGACCCCGAGTTGAACCTCATGTACTGGGGGACCGGCAACCCGTCGCCCGACTTCGACGGCGCCGTCCGGGAGGGCGACAACCTTTACACCGACTCCCTCATCGCCGTACCCCGACAACGGCGAGATCCGGTGGCATTACCAGTACAACCCGCACGACGTCTGGGACTACGACAGCAACATGGAGCACATCCTGTTCGACCTGGACGGGCGCAAGCTGCTGGCGCACTTCAACAAGAACGGGTACTTCTTCATCCTGGATCGCACGAACGGTGAACTGGTCCGCGTCGCGCCGTTCACCGACCGCATCACGTGGGGCGAGATCGACGCCGACGGCAAGGTGACGCCCAAGGTGTACCCCAAGGACGAGGGGGAGCCGGTCAGGTTCTGGCCGGGGCCGGCCGGCGCGAAGGAATGGACGCACGCGGCGTACAGCCCCAGGACGGGGCTCCTCTACGTCCCGGTACAGGATGTCGGCGCGGAGATCACCCTGCGGCACCGGGAGTTCAAGGAGGGCATCCCGTACTGGGGAGCGGGCGTCGCCGTGGACTTGGAGGACATGGCGGGGTCCGTGAGCGCCTTCGATCCGTCCACCGGCGACGAGGTGTGGCGCTGGAGCAACGACGTGCCGATGTGCGCGTCGGTGCTGGCGACGGGCGGCGACCTCGTGTTCGCCGGTGAACCGACGGGCGAGTTCAACGCATTCGACGCTCGCACCGGGGAGCTGTTGTGGCACTTCCAGACGGGAAGCGGTCACCACAGCAGCCCGACGACCTACAGCATCGACGGACGGCAGTACATCGCCGTACCGGTCGGCTGGGGATCCTGGGTGGAAGGGTTCCTGCCCGGTATGTTCGGCACGCCCCACGGAGACGCGCTCTTCGTCTTCGCGCTGCCGGAGGAGTAGCATCGGCGATCTGCTCATCCTGGGGTTCGTCCTCAGCTTGGACAACTTCCGGACCGCGCTTGCACTTGGCGCGCTGCGGCTCGAGTGGCGCCGTGCCGGACAGGTCGCCCTGGCGTTCGGGTTCTGGGATGCCGTCGCACCACTGCTGGGCATACTGGTGGGGCATTACCTGGATCAGAGGATCGGCTCGACGGCGGAGTATGTCGGGGCGATCGCGCTGGGTGCGTACGGTCTGTACCTCCTCGTGCACGCGTGGCGCGCCGCGGCGCCGGAGGGGTGCGATCGACTTTGGGCGCTGTTCGGGCTGCCTCTGCCGTTGAGCCTGGACAATGTCGTCGCCGGCACGAGCTTGGGCCTGCTCGGGTTCTCCCCCTGGATCGCGGCACCGATCTTCGGCGCCATCACGGCCCTCATGTCGTTCGTCGGGTTGCAACTCGGGCGAGCGGCCGCCCACTTCGTCCGCATCCGCTCCGATGTCCTGACCGGTGTAGCGCTCGTCCTCATGGCCACTGCGCTGGGGCTCGGGCTGGAGAAGTAGCCGTCAGGCGGCTCGCACGAGCGCGGCAACGGTTGCGAGCGCCTCGAGCTGCTCGAGGTAGCCGTACATCGGCGTGAGGAGGAGCTCGCGCGCTCCGGCGGCGACGAGGTCGCACAGCTGTTCGGCGCACGCCTCCGGCGGTCCGCAGACCGCGACGCGCTCCGTCAGCCCCGGTGCGCTGTACATGCCGTCGAGGATCGGGGTCAGACGCTCGCGAGCACCATGCTCCGTGCCCTCCACCGCGATGTACACGCGCTTGCCGATGGGGAACGCGTCGGGCTCGCGCCCCGCCTCGCGCAGCGCGTCCACGAGGATGCGCACCTGGTCGGGGAAGTCCGCCGACGACGAGGAGCCCGCGCCGAGCCAGCCGTCCCCGATCCGTGCGGCACGGCGCAGCGCCGGCGGGCTGCCTGCCCCGAACCACACCGGCGGTCCTGGGCGCTGGACGGGCTTCGGCTCGAGCCGCACGCCCGTGAAGCGGTAGAGCTCGCCGTCGTACGCCGCCTCGCCCTCGGCCCACAGGGCACGAAGGACCTCGACACCTTCCCGCAGACGCCGCGCGCGGCTTCCCGTCGGCAATCCGAGCCCAGCCGCGGTGGGCTCCTTGCGCCCGACGCCGACGCCCACGATCAGCCGGCCGCCGCTCAGCCGATCGATCGTGGCGAGCTCCTTCGCCAGCAGCGCCGGGTTGCGTGCTGGCAGCACGATGACCGCGATGCCGAGGCCGATCGCGCCGGTCACCGCGGCGGCGGTCGTGAGGAGGTGGAGCCCGTCGAGCAGAGGAGCTCGCGCGGTCGCGCCACCGGGCACGGCGTCGAGCGACCAGAGCCGCGCAAAGCCGAGCTCCTCCGCACGAACGGCGTAGCGGCGCACGACATCCGGCTCCTCGTCATGCAGGAGCTGTGGCAAGCCGACGGAGATCCGCGGCTCGACCACCTCAGGTCCTCGCGGTGATCGACGGCATCGAGCGCACGCCGCTCAATCGTGCCAGAGCGCCCCCGCGCTCGACGTCCGTGCTACCGTTCACCATGTGGTTAACGATCCGTTCAGGGCGCTCTCGCACCCGATCCGCCGTGGCATCGTCGAGCGCCTCGCCGCAGGCCCGGCGACGGTCGGCGACGCAACCGGCGGGTTCGGGGTGTCCAAGCCCGCGATCTCCAAGCACCTGAAGGTCTTGGAGGAGACGGGCGTCGTGACGCGCGTGATCGAGGGCCGGACGCACCGGCTCTCGCTCGAGCGCGACGTGATCAGCGAGGCGGCCGACTGGATGGATCGCCAGCGCGCCCTCTGGGGGCGCCTGTTCGACGTCGTCGACGAGTACCTCAAGGAGAAAGAGCAATGAACATGCCCCCCGTCGTGTCCCTCGAGGAGTGGGAGGCCGCACGCGAGGAGATGCTGGTGAAGGAGAAGGAACTCTTCCGTGCTCGCGATGCGCTGGCCGCCGAGCGCCGCCGGATGCCGAGGATGGCCGTCGAGAAGGACTACGCGTTCGAAGGGCCGAGTGGCCCGGCGACCCTGCCTGCCCTGTTCGAGGGGCGCCGTCAGCTGATCGTCTATCGCTTCTTCTTCGAGCCGGGCGTGGCCGGCTGGCCCGAGGGCGGCTGTCCGGGCTGTTCGATGATGGCCGATCAGATCGCCCACCTCGCGCATCTGAACGCGCGCGACACCACGCTCGCGTTCGTCTCGCGCGCGCCGCAGGCAGACATCGAGCGCTGGAAGGCGCGGATGGGCTGGGACATCCCGTGGTACACGATCACCGACGACTTCGACGCCGACTTCGGCGTGGACGAGTGGCACGGCACCAACGCCTTCTACCGCGATGAGGACGACCGGATCTTCCGCACGTACTTCATCAACGCCCGCGGCGACGAGGCGCTGGGCAGCGCCTGGGCCTATCTCGACATGACGGCGCTCGGCCGCCAGGAGGACTGGGAGGACTCGCCCGAGGGCTCCCCGCAGACCCCGCGCTACACGTGGTGGAGACGCCACGACGAGTACGACCAGGCAATCGACGCGGAGCATCTCGAGCAGATCGCGCGCGGCAGGGCCGCTGAGAGCTCGGGCTCGTGATCGCTCACGTGGGAGGCGTGCCGGTGGAGGAGATCCTCCCCGCGGCGGGGGGCGCGGGCACCGGACTCCTGCTGGCACGCGCCTGGATAATGCTGCGCCTCCGACGCCGACGGGAGCCCGGGACATGACCGACAGCAGGACGCTGCGCATCCAGCGCACCTTTCAGGCGCCCGCCGAGGCGGTGTTCGACGCGTGGACCAGCGAGGAGGTGATCCGGCGCTGGTGGCAGGCCGAGCACGACTGGGAGACGCCCGAGGCCGAAGTCGACCTGCGCGTGGGCGGTGTCGTGCGCGTCGTCATGCACAACCCGAACAAGAACGTCGAGTACGACGGCGGCAACAACTACACCGAGATCGACCCGCCGACCCGCCTGGCGTTCACCTGGATCTGGGACGGCGACACGAGGCGGACGCTGATCGAGCTCGACTTCGAGGAGACCGACGGCATCACCACCGTCAGCTTCGCCCACAGCGGCCTGTGGGACGAGGAGGCCGTGCGCTCGCACGAGGGCGGGTGGGGCAGGATCTTCGACAAGCTCGAGCGCACCCTGGAGGCGGCTCGCCCAGAGAGATAGCCCGCGAACGGCGAGCGGTCGGCCGTCCTGTGGCTTTCTGCAACCGGCGGGCCCCGGGGTTCTCGGTTTCCTGCATCGACGCCGATCGCTCCTCGGCCTAGCGTGCCTGCGCCGATCGTCACCGGACTGGGAGGTAGGGATGAGAGCGTGCTTGGCGACCGCGCTGGCCGCGCTCGGCGTCGTGATGGGCATCGGAGCAGGGAGCGCCGAGGCGGCGAGCTTCGTGGGCGAGCACACCGAGGCTGCCGGCACGCGCTCGTTCCGCGGTTACGTGCCGTCGGGTTACGATCCGGCGACGCCGTTGCCGCTGGTCGTCGCGCTGCACGGCTGCACCCAGACCGCGGATCAGTTCCGGCAGCTGACGCGGTTCGACCGGCTTGCAGAGGCGAGGAAGTTCGTCGTCGTCTACCCCGAGCAGAGCAGGAGCGCCAACTTCCTGGGGTGCTGGAACTGGTTCCTGGACGCGCACATGCATCGCGGGGCGGGTGAGCCGTCGATCATCGCGGGCATCACCGGATGGGTGCGGCAGCGTTACGCGATCGACGCGCGGCGGATCTATGTGACCGGTCTGTCGGCGGGTGGGGCGATGGCTTCGGTGATGGGCGCGACGTATCCGGACCTCTACGCGGCGATCGGCGTGGCTTCGGGGTGCGAGTACGCAGCGGGCGCGCCCTGCGCCGGCTTTCGCAGCGCCGATCCCGAGCAGGCGGGGCTGCTTGCCCACCGAGCGATGGGGGCCTACGCTCGCCCGCTGCCGGCCGTGGTCTTTCAGGGCGACCGGGACGTGACGGTGCCGCCGGTCAACGCCCAGCAGCTCGTGCGCCAGTGGCAGGTCACCGCCGACTGGGCCGACGACGGCGCCGCCAACCGCTCGGTCCCGCGCTCGGCGCGCAAGACGTCGTTGGCGCGGCGGTCCGGCGGCCGCACTGCCAACGTCGCTCGCTACGTGGATCGTCGCGGCCACGAGCTCGTGCAGCGCTGGCTCGTGCGCGGCATGGGCCACGCGTGGTCGGGCGGCTGCAGCTGCGCCGCGTACGCCGACCCCGGCGGGCCGCAAGCCTCCCGCGCGATGTATGCCTTCTTCATGGGCCACCCGATGCCCCGAAGCGCAGCTCGATGAGCTTCCGGGCAGGAACAGGACCTGCGCAAACCCTCGCTAAGCAAAGGTTCCGGCCGAAAGCTTTGGTAAGCCCGGCCCGTACACAAGAACCTTTGCGATGCCCTCGATCAAGCGGTCACGCGGCGGCGGCGATGAACGACGTCTTGTCCGCGACGGCCGCGGCCGTCGCGACCTTCTGGGCGTACCGTGCGAAGTCCTCGGTGCGGAGCTGCTGCGGCCCGTCGCAGAGCGCCTGCTCCGGCGCCGGGTGGACCTCGACGATGATGCCGTCGGCGCCCGCGGCCGCGGCGGCGAGGCTGAGCGGCTCGACGAGGTCGCGCCGTCCGGGCGCGTGGCTGGGATCGACGATGACCGGCAGGTGGGTGAGCTGCTGGAGCATCGGCACCGCCGTCAGGTCGAGCGTGAAGCGGTAGGCGGTCTCGAACGTGCGGATGCCGCGCTCGCACAGGATCACGTTCTCGTTGCCCTCCTTGAGCACGTACTCGGCCGACATCAGCAGCTCCTCGAGCGTGCTCGACAG
>DATHJG010000516.1:0-7578 GCA_035489875.1 Solirubrobacteraceae bacterium
GACGCGAACCTGCGTGCGACGCTCCAGGAGCTCCCGTCGGCGCTGACCGCGACGAAGACCGCGCTCGGCAAGGCCACGACGCTCGCCGACGAGCTGGGCCCGACGCTGCAGGCGCTGCGACCGGGCGCGCGGGCGCTCGGCCCGGCGCTGGTGCAGACGCGCCCGTTCCTGCGCGAGACCACGCCGGTCATCAAGGACGAGATCCGCCCGTTCGTGCGCGCCTCGCGCCCGGCCGTCACCGAGCTGCGGCCGGCGCTGCGCGACCTCTCCGCGCTCCAGCCCGACCTGCTCGCGACGTTCGGCGTCGTCAACCGCCTGCTCAACACGCTGGCCTACAACCCGCCCGGCCCGCAGGAAGAAGGCTTCCTGTTCTGGTCCTCCTGGGTGAACCACCTCGGCCCGGCGGTCTTCTCCAACCAGGACGCGCAGGGTCCGATCCGGCGCGGCCTCGTCGTGATCGGCTGCCAGAGCCTGCAGGTGCTGGAGAACATCGTCCGCGGCAACCCGCAGCTCGGCACGCTCGTCCAGCTGCTCGAGGCGCCCGACCGGGCCGACGTGTGCCCGCAGACCGCGCAGACGCCGGGCGCCGGCGCCCCGCAGGGGGGTGGCTAGGTGCAGAAGGCCGCTCCCAGCTTCGGCCGGATCGCGCTCATGGTCGGCTTCGCGCTCTCCTGCTTCGGGCTCGTGCTGTTCCTGTGGCTCGCGTTCGGCGGCCCGGTGCCGCTCCAGCCCAAGGGCTACCGCGTGAGCGCGTCGTTCGCCGAGGCGTCGCAGCTGTCGACCGCAGCCGACGTGCGGATCTCCGGCGTGCCCGTCGGCAAGGTCAAGGCGATCGAGCCGGACGCCAAGACCGGCCGCTCGCTGGTGACGATGGAGCTCGACGCCAAGTACACCCCGCTCCCGTCGGATGCGAAGGCGCTGCTGCGCCAGAAGACGCTGCTCGGCGAGACGTACGTCGAGCTCACGCCGGGCACGGAGGCGGCCCGAAAGATCCCCGAGGGCGGGCGGCTGCGCCCCGGGAACGTGTCGAAGACGGTCGAGCTCGACGAGATCCTGCGCACGTTCGACCCGGAGACGCGCGCGGCGTTCCAGGAGTGGACCGTCACGCAGGCCGAGGCGATCTCCGGCCACGGGCGCGACGTGAACGACGCGCTCGGCAACCTCGGCCCGTTCGCCGACGACGCCTCCCAGCTCGTGGACATCCTCAACCGCCAGGAGCCGGCCGTGCGGCGGCTGATCTCCGACTCCGGCGTCGTGTTCCAGGCGCTCACCGAGCGCAACGGGCAGCTCCGCGACCTGATCGAGAACTCCAACCGCGTGTTCCAGACGACCGCGCAGCGCGACCGCGAGCTGAAGGAGACGTTCGTGGCGCTCCCGACGTTCGAGCGCGAGTCGCGCGAGACCGTGAAGCGGCTGACGCAGTTCTCCCGCGACACCGACCCGCTCGTCACGCAGCTCCGCCCGGCCGCGCGCGAGCTCTCGCCGACGTTGGGAGACCTGTCGGCGCTGGCGCCGGACCTGAAGGCGTTCTTCCGCGACCTCGGCCCGCTGATCGACGCGTCGATCACGGGCCTGCCTGCCGCCGAGCGCGTGCTCGAGGACCTGCGCCCGCTGGTCGGCCAGCTCGATCCGGCGCTGCGCCAGCTCAACCCGGTGCTGGACTGGCTCGGCCTGTACAAGCGCGAGCTGAACGCGTTCTTCGCCAACACGACCGCGGCGACCCAGGCGACGACGATCTCCAGCCGCGGCCCGCTGCACTACCTGCGCACGACGAACCCGCTCAACCCCGAGAACCTCGCGGTCTATCCGAAGCGCCTGCCGACCAACCGGACCAACCCGTACACGCAGCCGGGCAACTTCGACCAACTGCGCACCGGGCTGCCCTCGTACGAGACGCGCCACTGCTCGAACGGCCCGGTCCCGACGCTCTCCAACGTCCCGTCGCAGGTCGTCCCGCCGACGCTGCCGGACCTCTCGCTCCCCGACCCGCTACCGGCGCCGGTGCCGGACGTGGGCGTCGTCGACGGCGCGTTCTCCTACCCGGACGCGCTGATCGCGGACATCGCGCGGTTCGCGTTCCCCGGCGGCCAGGGCGCCTCGGGCGCCGCGCCGCCGTGCAAGCAGCAGCCGAAGTTCGACGAGTCCGGCGAGCAGACGCAGTACCCCCACGTGAAGTCCGATTGACATGCTGCCGGCCGACGGCTTCGAACGGGTGGTGCGCGCAGCGGCGCGGCGTCCGCGCAGGGTGCTGTCCGTGCTCGCGCTGCTGTGCGCGGGGAGCGCGGCGCTCGCGCTGGGGCTGCACCCGAGCGCGGCGACGAGCACGCTCGCCGGGAAGTCGTCGGACACGTACCAGGCCACCGAGCGCTACCGCGAGCGGTTCGGTGACCACGCGATCCTCGTCCTCGTGCGCGGACCGCTGCAGCAGCTCGTGCTGACCGACAACCTCGGCCGGCTGCTCGGGCTGGAGGGGTGCCTGTCGGGCAACAAGCCGGCCGACGGGGAGGCGCCCGGCGGGGCGCGCGGGCCGTGCGCGGAGCTGGCGCGGACCAAGCCCGTGCAGGTCGTCTACGGCCCGGGCACGTTCATCAACTCCGCCGTCGGCGAGATCCAGGACCAGCTCAAGCGCCAGCTCGACGCCAAGGGCGCCGAGGCGAAGAAGGCCGCGGCGGCGGCGCGCGCGCTCGCCAGGCGGCAGGGCAAGCCGAAGGCGGAGCAGGACAAGCTGGGGCGGTCCGCCGAGCAGCTCGTCTACGCCCAGTTCGTGCGCGACCTGCTCCAGCTCAACCTGAAGTACGGGCTCGGCGTCGACAAGACGCCGCGGCTCGACGACCCGGACTTCGTCTCCACGCTCGTGTTCGACCCCAGCCGCGGGCCGACGACGCCGAAGGCCCGCTTCGCGTACCTGTTCCCGTCCTCGGACTCGGCCGCGATCCAGGTCCGGCTCAAGCCGGGTCTGTCCGATCGGGAGCGTGAGCGCGCGACCGAGCTCGTGCGCGCCGCGGTGCGGATGCCGGACTTCGCGCTGCGCAACGCGAACGGGTACACGGTCACCGGCGTGCCGGTGCTGGCACAGGACCTCTCCGACGCGCTCGCCGGCTCGGTGGCGCGGCTGCTGCTCATCGCGGTCGTCGTGATGGCGGGCGTGCTCGCGCTCGTGTTCCGGCGGCGGCTGCGGCTCGTGCCGCTGGTCGTCGCGCTCGGCGCGGTCGCGCTCACGTTCGGGCTGATGGCGCTGGTCGGCGCGCCGCTCACCATGGCGTCGATCGCGGTGCTCCCGGTGCTCCTGGGGCTGGCGGTCGACTACGCGATCCAGTACCAGTCCCGGATCCCCGACCCGCCGACGGCGCAGGGCGCGCGGCGGGCAGCGCGCGCCGGCGTGCCGACGATCGCCACCGCAGCGCTCGCGACGGCCGCCGGGTTCCTCGTGCTGCTGCTCTCGCCGGTGCCGATGGTGCGCGGGTTCGGGGTGCTGCTGGTCGTGGGGGTCGGGGTCGCGTTCGCGTGCGCGCTGACGGGAGGGACGGCGGCGCTCGTCACGCTCGGCGCTCGGCGCCGCGGCGGGGCGCTCGGGCGCTCGGCGCGCGGGGCCGGGGAGCTGCTGTCGGCCGCGGGGCGGCCGTTCGATCGGCTCGGCGCCCCGGCTGGACGGCTGGGCGGCGGGGTGCTGCGAGCCGCGCTCGCGCACCCGGGGCGCGTGGTCGGGATCGGGCTCGCCGTCGCGGCGATCGGCTGGGCGGTCGACACCCAGACCGAGGTGCGCTCCGACCTGCAGGCGCTCGTCCCGCAGGATCTGCCGGCGGTGCGCGACCTCGAGACGCTCCAGCGCACCACCGGCGTAGCGGGGGAGGTCGACGTCGTCGTCGAGGGGCGCGACCTGACTGACCCGAGGGTCGTCGCGTGGATGCGCACCTACCAGCAGACGGTGCTCAAGCAGGCCCGCTACAGCGCGGACAACGGCTGCGGCAAGGCGGCGCTGTGCCCGGCGCTGTCGCTGCCCGACCTGTTCCAGGGCGCCGCCGCGCCCACGCAGCGGACGCAGATCGACGCGCTGCTGGACGCGGTGCCGCCGTACTTCTCGCAGGCGGTCATCACCGCCGACCGGCGGACCGCCAACCTCGCGTTCGGCATCCGCCTGATGCCGCTCGACGAGCAGCACGCGGTGCTCGAGCGCATGCGGAGCGCGCTCGACCCGCCCGACGGGGTGACCGCGCGGCTCGCCGGCCTCCCCGTGCTCGCGGCCGAGGCGAACGCGGCGCTGTCGTCGCCGTGGCGCCGGCTGCTGACGCTCGTGGCGGGGCTGCTGGCGGTCGGGCTCGTGCTGCTGGCGGTCTACCGGCGCGCGGAGCGGGCGTGGGTGCCGCTGGTCCCGATCGCGCTCGCGACCGGCTGGTCGGCGGCCGTGCTGTTCGCGCTGCGCATCCCGCTCAACCCGATGTCGGCCACGCTCGGCGCGCTCGTGATCGCGCTCTCGACGGAGTTCGCGGTGCTGCTCGACGGCCGCTACCGCGAGGAGCGGGCCGCCGGGCACGGGGCGGCCGAGGCGCTCCGGCGCACGTACCGCTCGACCGGCGCGGCGGTGCTCGCGTCCGGCGCGACGGCGATCGCGGGCTTCGCCGTGCTCGCGTTCTCCGACGTGCGGATGCTCCAGGAGCTCGGGATCGTGACCGTCGTCGACCTCTCCGTCTCGCTGCTCGGCGTGCTCGCCGTGCTGCCGGCCGTGCTCGTGCTCGCCGAGCGACGGCGGGCGGCGCGCGCCGGCCGCGCGCGGCGGGAGGGAGTCGCCGACCGCGCGGTCGCGGCGTGAAGGGCGGCTGGCTCGTCGGCGTGGTGGGCGTCGTCGTGCTCGCCTACATCACGCTGAACTCGCTGCGCACGGAAGGGCTCGACCCGCGGGGGCTGGACCGGGGGACGAGGCTGCCGCCGTTCGCGATGCCGCTCGCGACGAGCGCGGGCGGCGGGGACGCGAACATCGCGACGAGGCCCGGCAATGAAACGGAGGGCAAGGTGCCGGCGTGCACGGTCCGCGGGCCGGAGATCCTCAACGTCTGCGCGCTGGCCGAGCGCGGCCCGGTCGTGCTCGCGTTCGTCGTGACCCGCTCGGAGGACTGCGCGCGCCAGGTCGACGTGCTCGACGAGGTCGCGGCGCGCGTGCCGGACGTCGAGTTCGCCGTCGTGGCGGTGCGCGAGGACCGCAACCGCCTGCGCCGCCTGATCGGCGAGCGCGGCTGGCGCGTGCCGGTCGGCTACGACCACGACGGCGCGGCCGCGAACCTCTACGGCCTCGGCGTCGTCTGCCCGCTGCTCACGTTCGCGGGCCGCGACGGACGCGTGGCGGGGACGAACGTGGGTTTCCTCGACGAGGCCGCGCTGACCGACGCGGCACGCGCGCTCGCCGCGGGCCGGCCGCTGCCGATCGGGGCGGGATGACCGACGATCCCGTCCTCGTCCCGGCCGCGATCCACCCGCTCGTCGCGGCCGAGCATCCCGCCCTGCGCGTCTGGACCGCGCGCGTCGCCGGTCGGCCCGGGCGGACGCCGCCCGAGCTGCGCGACCGGATGCGCTACCTCGCCGATCGGCTGCGCGGCCCGCAGGCGATCGCGATGCGCTCCAAGCCGGTGCCGTGGGCGTATCGCGTGCTGTTCCGCCACCTCGGGCTCGACCCCGACGTCACGCGCACGCCGCTGGAGGCGCTCGTGCTCGACCGCCTCATGCACGGCGGCTTCGCCGCGCGCGGCCTCCCGGAGGACGCGCTCGCGCTCGCCACGCTCGAGACCGGCGTGCCCGTGTGGGCGGTCGACGCCGACCGCGTCGGGACGCTCCACCTCGCGCCCGGCACCGGCGGCCGGCTCGTGCTCGCCGACGAGGACGGCGCCGTCGCCGTGCTGTTCCAGCCGCCGCTGCCCGACCGCGCGCCCGGCCGCGACACGCGCGCGCTGCTGCTCGTCGCGGTGCAGGCGCCGGGGGTCGAGGACATGGACATCGAGGAGGCCGTGTGGACGGCGGCCTCCGCAATGCCTACCATTGACGGCCCGTCATGACCGCTCGCGTTTCTATCGCGCTCGGCGCCGTCCTCTCGATGCTCGCGCTCGCGGCGCCCGCATCCGCGCAGGACGGCGTCCAGACGCTCCACTACAAGTTCGGGCCGATCACGATCTCGCCGGGCCAGAACACGATCTCGCTCGACTCCAACGCGCTCAAGCCGCCGGTGGATGGCTGGATCACCGGCTTCCGCCCGAACCTCGTGCGCAAGGACGGGACCGTCCCGCGCGTCGACGTGCTCCACCTCCACCACGGCGTCTGGCTGAAGGACCTGCGGCCGCTGTTCGCCGCCGGGGAGGAGAAGACGACGTTCGCGCTCCCACCCGGCTACGGCTGGCGCTACCGGACGACGGACCAGTGGCACATGAACCACATGATCCACAACCTCACGCCGACGGCGGAGCAGGTCTACATCACCTACGACCTCGACTTCATCCCGGACAGCTCGCCGGCGGCGGCGGGGATCAACGAGGTCGAGACGATCTGGCTCGACACGGTCGGCGGCCCCAATCCCCCGTTCGCGGCCTATCCCGTGTTCGACGTGAAGCGCGGCACGGGCGGCAAGGATCGCCGGTTCACCTATCCGGACGAGGCAAGGAGCACGCCGCGGCGGAACACGTGGACGGTGCCGGAGGACGGCGCGGTCGTCGCGAGCGCCGGGCACCTGCACCCGGGCGGGCTGTGGACCGACCTCACGCTGACGCGCGACGGGCGATCGACGCGCCTGTTCCGCTCCAAGGCCGTCTACTACGAGCCGGCCGGCGCGGTGTCGTGGGACGTCTCGATGACCGCCACGCCGCCGACCTGGCGCGTGGGGCTGCGCAAGGGCGACGTCCTGAGCGTGTCCGGGACGTACGACACCAAGCGCGCGTCGTGGTACGAGTCGATGGCGATCATGCCGACGATGTTCGACCCCGGCGGGACGGGTCCCGACCCGTTCGCCACGAACGTCGACGTCGAGGGCGCGGTCACGCACGGCCACCTACCCGAGAACAACGGCCACGGCGGGAGCCGGTTCGCCGGCCTGCCGGATCCGCGTGCGCTGCTGGCGCGCCCGGTCGGGAGCGCCCGCACCGTCGCGATCCGGGACTTCGTCTACGGGCAGGGCGACCTCAGCTCGACCGGCCGGCGCGGCCGCCCGGCGCTGGTGCGCCGCGGCCGCGGTCTGACGTTCCGCAACCGCGACGCCAAGACGATCTACCACACGATCACCGCCTGCAAGGCGCCCTGCAACCGCTCGACGGGCATCGCGTACCCGCTGGCCAACGGCAGCGTCGACTTCGACTCCGGCGAGCTCGGCTTCGGCCCAGCGGGCTTCACTGCGGCGGCCAACCGCGACACGTGGACGACGCCGAAGCGCCTCAAGCCCGGGACCTACACCTACTTCTGCCGCGTGCACCCGTTCATGCGCGGGGCGTTCAAGGTGAAGAAGGGCTGAGGCCGTCGCCTGCTGCGGTGCAGGCGACGCCGGCGAACGTCAACGGCGGGCATTGAGGGGGGTGGGTTCGGCAGGTTTCCGCCAATGTCACGCTGACC
>DATHJG010000517.1:0-2408 GCA_035489875.1 Solirubrobacteraceae bacterium
CGGCGCGCAGCGCCTCGACCGCGGAATGCGCGTCAGTGGTCAGCTCGGCGCGCAGCGCCTCGAGCGCGCCGGCGTCGGCGGAGCGCACGGCGTCGAGCTCGGCGCGCAGCGCCTCGAGCGCGCCGGCGTCGGCAGAGCGGACGGCGGCGAGCTCGGCGCGGAGCGCGTCGACGGCGGTCCGTGCCTCGGCCTCGCCCGCGCGGACCGCGTCCAGCTCGGCGCGCAGGGCGTTCGCCCCCTCGGTCCCGCGGACGGACTCCTCGCGGAGGTCGTCGGCCAGCGTGCGCAGCGCGTCGAGGCGCGCGCGGGCGTGCTCGCTCTCGCGCTGGAGGTCCTCCAGGCGGCGGCGGTCGTCGCCGGCGAGCGCCTGGCCCTCGTGGCGCTCGACGGTGACCTCCCCCACGCGCTCGCGCAGCCGCTCGGCGTCGCGGTGGACCGCCTCGATGCGCTCGAGCGCCACGGCCAGCTCGGCCCGTGCGGCCTCCAGCTCGCGGTCGTGCTCGCGCTCGACGCGCTCCAGCGTGGCGCTCAGCTCGTCGCGGGCGGCGTCGGACTCCTCGCGTTCGCGCTCGAGCCGCTCGAGCGTGGCGCGGAGCTCCTCCTGGCGGGCGCCGGCGTCGCGCGTCCGCTCGGTGCGGAGGCGCTCCAGCTCGTCCTGGAGACCGGCGCGGGCGGCGTCGGCTGCCTCGCCGGTCGCCGCCTCCAGCTCGCCCAGCCGGCGCTCCAGCTCCATCCGCGCCTCGGTCGCCTCGGTCAGCGCGGCGGTGAGGCGCGCCTCGACGCCTGCGGCAGACTCCAGCCGCTCCTCCTCCAGGCGCTCCAGCCGCTCGACCAGCGCGGCGCGTGCGACGGCGCTCTCGTCGCCGCGCTTGGTCTGCTCCAGGCGCTCCAGGCGGGCGACCAGCTCGGCGCGCTCGGCCTCCGCGGCGGGATCGGGGCCGGTGACGCCGCCGCCGGGGGCGACGTCGAGGCGCTCCAGCGCGGAGCGGGCGTGCTTGGCCTCGCGCTCAGCGGCCTCGGCGCGTGCGCGGCTGGCCTGCGCCTCGCGCTTGGCCTCCTCGACCTGGCCCGGCAGGCGCCCGGCGATCCGCTCGAGCTCGTCGATCCGCTCGAGCGCCGACAGCAGCCGCGCGACGACCGCAGCGGCGTCGTCGAGGTCGTCGATCGAGCCCTGGACGCCCGGGTCGGGGTTGGTGATGGCCTCCTCGCGCTCGGCGTCGGAACGGGCGCGGTCCTCCTCCCGCTTGGCCAGCTCCTGCTCCACCCAGGGCGTGGGCGCGAGCGGGCGGAACGCGACCATGGTGCCGGCGGTGCGCCAGCCGTCCCACGCCTGCGGCTCGGTGTCGAGCGCCGCGCGCAGCGCGCGCACCACGACCGGGTGCTGCTGGCGCATGCGCAGCAGCATCAGGTTCATCGGCAGCTCGAACGAGAGGTCCTCGAGGAAGAGCGAGAAGTCGAAGCCCTCGTCGAGCTTGACCGGGACGAAGATGGCCTCCAGCGGGAACCGCTGGTCCGTGGGCGCGTGCTGCGCCGTCACCTCCACGAGCGCGCGCGCGTGCGGCGGGTCGCCGGCGGCGAGGAAGCGGCGCCACTGCTCGGCGGCATCGCTCAGCGCCCCGGTGAGCAGGCCGTCGAAGAACGAGTGCCCCAGCGCCTCCGGCGCCTCCTTGCCGAACAGCAGCTCGGCCGGCTCGGACCACTTCGAGACGGCGCCCTGGCCGTCGGTGAGGATGAACCAGCCGCCGATGATCTGCTTGAGCAGCGCGTCCAGCGGGTCGCTGGAGGCGACGTCCGCGGGCGGCGTCGGTAGCGCCGGTGCGGGCGTGGCGGGTGGCGGGGTGTCGAGGGTGCCGGGAGGCTGGTTTGGCGTCGAGAGGTCCATGCCGGAACGGGCAGAAGTGGGAACGGTTGCTCCATTGATCGCCCGATTGGGCCTCGACCTTGACCGCCGGGGCCGTTGCGCGCTCAGCGGTGGACCGCGAGCCACTCCTCGAGCAGCACGGCCGCGGCCCGAGAATCCTCGGGCGCGGAGCCCGGCCGCTGCTGCGCGAGCGCCGTCGTGAACCGCTCGTCGTAGAGCTCGACGGCGCTGTCGAGGGCGTCGGCGAGCCGCTCCGCGAACGCGCGGGCCTCGCGCGTCTGGGCGGAGTCGCGCCCGGAAAGGGACAGCGGAAGGCCGACGACGACGGTCGCCGGCGCCTGCTCGCGGATGACCTTCAGGAGGCGGTTGAAGCCCTTGCGGGTGTTGGGCTTCAGGGCGGGGTCGAGCGGTGTGGCGAGCGTGCCGGTGGGGTCCGATACCGCGACGCCGCAGCGGGCGGAGCCGTAGTCGAGGGCGACGACGCGTTGCATGGTGGTGAGGCTAGTGGCGCGGTCGTGGAGCGGCGGGGCCGGCGTCTGGTGAACGG
>DATHJG010000518.1:0-6563 GCA_035489875.1 Solirubrobacteraceae bacterium
TCAGCGCTTCGCGCACCGGTTCGCCGGCGGCCCGCCGCCGTGGCGCCCGCCGCACGGCGGGCGCGAGCGGGCGCGCTACGAGTGGCGCGAGTTCGGCAAGGCGTCGCTCGCGTGGGCGATCAGCTGCGGGCTGCTGGTCGCGGCGATCGCGATCGTCGGCGACGCGGGCCGCACCGAGGCGCTGGAGGGCTGGATCGCCCGGCTGAGCATGGCCCTCGCGGTCTGGTCGCTGTGGCCGATCACCCACACGCTCTGGCCGCGCCGCCAGTCCGCCTCGGGCCCTTAGAGCGGATCGCCGTGCTCGTCGGTGCGCTGGATCGTCATCCGGTAGGTCCAGTCGTAGTGCAGCGTCGCGGGGCGACCCCACTGGTCCTCGCCGAACTGGTCGTCGCCCTTGAACTCGAGGATGAACGGCGTCGTGCCGGCGAACCAGGACAGCGGAACCTGCTGCTGCGTCTTCTCGCGCGCCAGCGGGTGCCAGATGTCCTGGACGTTGCAGACGGAGTCGTCGTAGTCGACGAACCCGATGCCCGGATCCGCCACGAGCCAGCTGAGCGTGGCCGCGTCGGCCTTGGGCGAGGGCGCGTCGAGCGTGAACCCGATCTGCCACTTCCCGGCGCCGCGCTCGAACGCCTTCGAGCACGGCACCAGCGGGTCGCCCTCGCAGCCGGACAGCGTGTACGCGTACATCGCGTCGCCCTGCGTCGCGATGCTGCCCCCGAGCGCGCCGCCGAAGCCGGCCTTCACGTCGTGGTCGAGCGAGAAGTCGTCGTCGGCGGTCGCCGCGTTGAACACGGTCTCGCCGTGGATCGGGAAGCCGTCGCACTCATGCTCGCCCGACGCGGTCATCCCGCCGTCCGAGCGCGTCTCCAGCGTCGCGTTGAGGATCTTGAAGTGCCACGGGAAGCCGTCGCAGCGGTCGCGCATCCCGAGCTCGGGCGTGCCCTCGATGCGGCCGTCGTCGACGCGTGAGCTCCCGTACATGACGACGAGCGAGACGACGTTCTCGGCGGGGTTGTCGCGGCAGAACGCGACGCGGTCCTTGCCGCTCCAGTCGTCGAAGCGCGTCGAGCCGTCGGCGAACGTCAGGAGCGCGCCGACCCGGAAGTCCGGGTTGCCGGCCAGCGGGTTGCGGAACGCGAGCTCGCGGACCTTCTCGTCCGTGATGCGATAGCGGTTGTAGTCGCGCGCACGCCCGTACAGCGACGCCGGGACGTACCCCGTCCGCGACGCCTGGCCCGCGAGGAAGAGGTGCGTCTCCGGGATCGGCACGAAGTGCTTCATCGCCGGGTTCTCGAAGCGGTCCCACTGCTTGAACGTGGCGAACGGGTCCTGGTTCCAGCCGTGCTTGACGAAGTCGAGCAGGTGCGACCGGAATCCGCCGATGGCGGTGTCGATCCCGGGGGCGCGCAGCTTGGAGCGGAACTGCTCGTATGCGGTGCGGATCGACCGCTCGCCGAACGTCTTGGCCATCCAGAGCACGAACGGCCAGCCGTGGTAGCCGCGATCGTCGACCGAGTCGCCGGTCGCGCTGCCCATCATGAAGTCGAAGAAGTGCTCGGAGTCGTCCTCCGGGAACGCGGCGTGCGCGGCCCAGTTCGCCGACGCCTCGTCGAAGCCGGTGTAGTCCGTGCACCGGCCCTTGTACGGGAACGCGTTCTGGAACGCGTGGAACAGCTCGTGCGCGAGCGTGAAGCGCATCGTGAAGCTCGTGCTCCAATCGGCCACGATGAACGACGGGAAGCCGTTGCACTCGAAGTCGGACGTCCACTGCCTCAGGTCGGCCGGGATCGTCAGCCCGGCCGCGGAGACGACGTCCATGAGGTAGATGTCGAGCGCGCCGTCCTCGCCGTGCGGGCAGGGCGACTTGCCGTCGGAGAGCGGCTCGCGGCCCATGACGCCCTTGAACAGCGCGTACGCGTGCGCGACGTCCTGCGCCAGCTGCACGGCGTCCTTCCCGCGCTCCAGCTCGTCCTCCGGCCAGTGCAGCCGCACCTTGCCGCCGGCCGTCCGGATGCCCTTCCACTTGCGCGACACGATGAACATCTCGGTCAGGCACGGGCCCCGCTCGTCCTCCTGGGACGCGCGGGCCTTCGCCTTCCCCCGCGCGCCGCGCGCCGAGAGGGCCCGCTGCGTCGACTTCGAGAGGTCCGGCCAGGCGTTCGCGAGCTCGCGCAGCGCGCCGTCGTCCTCCTCCGCGGTCGCGTCGCCGCGGTAGCGCGCGGGCAGCCGCGCGTCGCCGAGCACCGCGTAGGAGCGATACAGGAGCGCCTGCTCGGCGCTCAGCTTCCCGGCGGCGCGGTCGGCCTCGATCAGCGCGGCGCTGGTCTTGGATGCGTCCGCCTGCGCCGCGATCGTGACCGGCCCCTTCGCCGCGCGGCAGTTGTTGCGCTCGCTGCGCTCCCGGATCCGCCCGGGGTCGTCGGCGCAGCCGATGACGTAGCGCGCGCCCGCCGCCGCGCTCGCCGGCACCTTGGCAGCGACCGTGGCCGTCCGCCGCTTGCCGCGCTTCATCGCCGCCAGCCGGCTCGTGCCGGCGCGCACGTCGTCCTTCGAGCGCCGGCGATCGGCGGAGAGGTAGACCCGCACGCGGGTCGGCCGCACACCGCGGCGCGCGGCGGTCGCGGTGAGCCGGACGGAGAGCTCGCCGCCGGAATGGGCGAACGAGGGCGCGATCACGCCGACCGCCCGCACGTCGGGCGCGCGCGCGGCCTGCGCAGAGGCGGTCAGGGTGAGCAGGGCGAGGAATGTGGCGATTGCGATCCGCATGGCGGCCACTCCACCGCAGCGGCGCCGCGCCGCCATCGGGGGTTTCCCTCGCCGCTCCCTCGTACGGCTACCGCTGCAGCAGCGCGTCGAGCCGCTCGGCCGCCCGCTCGCAGCCCGCCAGCGTGGGGACGAGCGCGAGCCGCAGGTAGCCGGTGCCGGCCGGGCCGAAGTAGGAGCCGGGCACGAGCACGATCCCGGCGTCCAGCAGCCGGTCGGCGAGGAGCTCTGCGCCGGGGCCCGCGTCGAGCCAGAGGAAGAACGTCGCGTCGCCGCCCGCGTTGCGCAGCCCGCGCGCCTCGAGCACGGGCAGCAGCACGTCGCGCTTGGCCCGGTAGCCCGCGCGCACGCGTTCGACGTGCTCCTCGTCGCGCCACGCCGCGGCGGCGGCATGCTGCACGAACGCCTGCGGCGCGACGCCCACGTTCGGCCGGTAGCGCTTGAGCAGCGCGATCAGCTCCGGGTCGCCGGCGACGAAGCCCGACCGGTAGCCCGGCATCGAGGAGCGCTTGGAGAGCGTGTTGAGCACCGCCACGCCGGTCAGGTCGTCGAGCTCGAGCGCCGAGATCGGCCGCTCGGAGCCGAAGTAGATCTCCGAGTACGCCTCGTCGGAGGCGACGACGAACCCGTGCTCGCGCGCCAGCTCGGCCGCGCGCTCGTACAGCGCGCGCGGCGCGACCGCGGCGGTCGGGTTGTTCGGGTAGTTGAGCCACAGCAGCGCGACGCGCTCCCACGTGTCCGCGTCGACGGCGTCGAGGTCGGGCAGGAAGCCGCCGTCCTCGCGCAGCGGCAGCTCCAGCACCTGCTTGCCCGCGAACACCGCGCCGCGCTCGTAGACCGGATACGCGGGCGCCGGCACGGCGACCAGCTCGCCGGCGAGCACCTGCGCGAGGTGGAAGATGGCCTCCTTGGAGCCGAGCGTCGGCAGCACCTGCGTGTCGGGGTCGAGCGCGGCGCCGAACCGCCGCGCGGTCCACTCGGCGACCGCCAGGCGCAGGTCCGGCAGCCCGGCGGCGGACGGATAGGTGGAGAGCGGCTCGAGCGCGGCGACGAGCGCCTCGCGGATGAACGCGGGCGTCTCCTCGCGCGGCTCGCCGACGCCGAAGTCGATGAAGTCGACGCCGTCGGCCTGCAGCCGGCGCTTGGCCTCGTCGAGGCGCACGAACGGATACGTGCGCAGGCCGGCGAGCGTGGGGGAGACCCTCATGCGGCGAATCGTTCCAGCACCTCGTAGGCGCGTGCCAGCGCGACCAGCGCGACCGACTCGTCGCGCCGATGCGCCTGCACGGGGTCGCCCGGCCCGAAGTTGACGGCCGGCAGCCCGGCGAGCCCGAACTCCGCCACCGGCGTCCAGGCCTGCTTGGGGGCGCGGACGAGGTCGCCGGCGGCGACGAGCGCGTCCACACGCGGGCCGGTCGCGACCCGCCCGGACGGCGCGTTCGAGTCGATCGTCAGCTCGCCGTGGCCGGCGCACAGCGTCGCCAGCCGGGCCTCGGCCTCGGAGGCGGTGCGGCCGGGCGCGTAGCGGAAGTTCACGTGGCAGTCGACGCGGTCGGGGATCACGTTCGCCGCGATCCCGCCGGCGATCCGCGTCACGCTCGCCACCTCGACGAACGCCAGCCCGTCGAGCTCGTGCGGTACCGGCGGCTGGGCGGCGAGCGCGAGCACGCCGGTCGCGGCGTGCTCGATCGCGTTGTCGGCCGTCCACGGGCGGGCGGAGTGGCCCGAGCGGCCGCGGAACGTCCAGGTCGCGTTGATGTTGCCGAGGCAGCCGGCGTGCAGTTCGCACGCGGTCGGCTCCATCATCACCACCAGCTCGGCGCCGAGCGGCTCGCGCGCGAGCAGCGGGGTGAGCGCGGAGTCTGTCACCGCCAGCTCCTCGCGCCCGAAGAACAGGCAGCGGTACGGCGCGCCCGCGAGCGCGAGCTCGATCATCACCGCCAGCGCGCCCTTCATGTCCGACGCGCCGAGCCCGTGCACGCGACCGCCCTCGATCCGCCCGGGACGGTTGTCCTGCGCCGGCACCGTGTCGAGGTGGCCGGCGAGCAGGAGCGGCGCGTCCGGCGGGCCGGCGAGCACGCAGGTGTCGCCGAGGTCGCGGACCGCGACGCCGCCGGCGCGCAGCACGTCGCCGACGTGGGTGGCCAGAGGGCCCTCGTCGCGCGACTCCGACGGGATGTCGATCAGCTCGAGCGTCCGTGTCGCGAGCCGGTCCACGAGGTTCACGGGGCCGCACAATAGCCTCCTATGGGCGGTGCGCTACTGCGGCGTCGACATCTCCGCCAAGCCCGGCAACCAGCAGCTCGTGACGCTGCACGAGCGGCGGGCGCCCGAGGGCGGCGTGGACCTCGTGGCGACCTTCTACGCGCCCGGCACGGTCGACGCGGTCGCGCGCACGATCGAGGGCTTCGGGCGCGGCGAGACGGTGGTCGCGATCGACGCGCCGTCGGGTCCCCGCCGCGACCTGCTGGCCGCCGGGGCGCCGCTGCGGGCCGAGCTGGGCCTGCCCGAGGGCCGCTACGAGCGCATGCGGGTCTGCGACGCGCTCCTGTTCCGGCGCGGCCTGCCGCTCTACCCGGTTCCGGCCGCCGGCCAGTCGCCGGGGGGCTGGGAGCAGTGGATCGGCGTGGGCTTCGAGCTGTTCGCCGCGCTGGGCGAGCTGGGCGTGTACCGCCCGGAGGGCGCAGGCGGCTGGATCGAGCCCGTCGGTGCGGCGGCGCTGCGCTTCGGGCGGCTGTGCGAGACGTACCCCGACGCGATCTTCTGCGGCCTGCTCGGGCACCGGCCGTCCCCCAAGCGCACGCCGTGGGGCCTGCAGCAGCGGATCGCCGCGCTGCGGATGAAGGGCGTGCACGACGCCGACGGCGGGCTCTGGCACCGGACGCTCGACGAGCTGGACGCCTGCGCGGCCGCGTACGCGGCGTACGCGCTCGCGGCCGGCCTCGGGCTCTGGGTCGGCGCGCCGGAGGAGGGCGTGATCGTGCTGCCGGTCTCCGAGCTGCGCGACCGCTACGACAAGCTGCCGCCGCCCGCCCGCTCCGCGCTCGCGTGAGCGCACCTACACTGGAGGTCTTGGAGAAGACCCGCTCCGGCCGCACGACCCAGTCCCGCTACACCGCGACGCCCCAGCCGGGGCGGGCGAAGCAGCGTGCCTACGTCGTGGGCGCGCTGCCCGAGGGCGACCTCGCGGAGATGGGAGAGCTGCTCCGCACCGCGGGCGTCGCGGTCGTCGGCGAGCTGATCCAGCGACGCGATCAGCCGCATCCGAACCTGTATCTCGGGCCCGGCAAGGCCGAGGAGCTCAAGGAGCTGATCAAGCAGGCCGACGCGAACCTCGTCGCCTGCGACGACGAGCTCACCCCACGCCAGGAGCGCAACCTGGAGAAGGAGCTCGGCGTCCCGGTGCTCGACCGCACCGCCGTGATCCTCGACATCTTCGCCGTCCACGCCCGCTCGGCCGAGGGCAAGCTGCAGGTCGAGCTGGCGCAGCTCGAGTACAACATGGCGCGCATGCGCGGCCTGTGGACGCACCTCGAGCGTCTGGGCGCCGGACGCGGCGTCGGCGGCATCGGCACCCGCGGTCCGGGCGAGTCGCAGATCGAGACCGACCGGCGGCTGGCGCGCGATCGCATCACCGCGCTGCGGCGCCAGCTCAACGGGGTCCGCGCGACGCGCGCGGTGCAGCGCGCCGAGCGCGAGCGCGCCCATCTGCCGACGGTCGCGCTCGCCGGCTACACGAACGCGGGCAAGTCGACGCTGCTGAACGCGCTGACCGGCGCGGACGTCGGCGTGCGCGA
>DATHJG010000519.1:0-3229 GCA_035489875.1 Solirubrobacteraceae bacterium
CGCCAAGTCCCGGGCGAGCAGGAGATCCCCGCACGCGGCGGCGAGCGCGGCCACCGCGGTGAGGTCGACCGGCGCGGAGCCGCGGCCGCCGATGAGCACGCCGGCGCCGCGCAGGGAGCGCAGCGCCGCCTCGACGCGCACCGGTGACGCGGGGAGCGGCACGATCGCCACGTCGTCGAGCAGCTCGGTCCAGACGCCGCCGAGCCCGACCACGAGCGCCGGCACGACGGCGTCGCGCCGGGCGGCGACGAGCAGCTCGACGCCGGGCTCCGCCATCGCCTCGACGAGCACGTCGACCGCGTCCCCGCGCCCCGCGCGATGGTCTGAGCCGGCGGCGCGGCGGCCGGCCGCGGCGACCCGGCGGTACGCCGCCCGCACCGCGGCATCGCCGGCCACACCCAGCGCGAGCGCGCCCGCTTCGCTCTTGTGCTGGAGCGCGGCCGCCGATGCCTTGATCGCGACGGGCCCGCCGAGCTCACGCGCGGCGCGGACCGCGTCGTCCTCGCCGGCGACCGGGCGCCCGGCCGGCACGGCGATGCCCGCGGACCGGAGCAGCGCCTTGGCGTCGGCCTCGGAGAGCCACTCGGCTGCGTAGTCGGCTCGCGGCGCAGCGGCCGCCGCGATCGCGTGCAGGCGCGTGGGGTCGCCCGGCGGCTGGCGCAGCGCGGCAGCGCAGGCCAGCGCGGTTCGCAGCCCGGCGATCGCCGGCACGCCGCGGTCCAGGTACGCCGCAGCGGAGTCATCCTGGAGCAGCTCGGGGAGCGTCGCCGCGACCAGCGCCGGCACGGCCGCGTCCGCCGCGCCGTCGGCGAGCCCTTCCCGGACGGCGTCCCAGCTCGCGCGCAGGCCGGCCTCCATCCCCGGCGGCTCGTCGTAGAACAGCAGTAGCTGATCGACGGCCGGATCGTCCGCGACGACGCGCACGATCTCGGCGAGCCGCTCGCGCTCCCCCCAGATCATCGCCGTGTAGTCGAGCGGGTTGGCGACGGTCGCCGCGTCGGGGAGCAGCGGCTCGAGCCGCGCGGCGGTGGCGTCGCCGAGCGTCGCGAGCGGGATCCCCAGCCGCCCGGCCTCGTCGGCGGCGAGCCCCGAGTCGCCCCCGGAGCACGTGAGGACCGCGAGCCCGGAGGCGGGCGGGACCGGCCTCGCCGCGCGCGTCCGGGCGCCCGGAACGGCCAGCGCCTTCGCCAGCTCGAGCAGGTCGTGGACGTCGTCGGCCCAGGCCGCGCCCGCCTCCTCGACGAACGCGCGGAAGACGCGCTGGTCGCCCGCCAGCGCGCCGGTGTGGGCGGCCGCCGCCGTCGCGCCCGCCGCCGTCGCGCCGACCTTGAGCACGGCGACGCCGACGTCGCGTTCTGCCGCGCGTGCCAGCCCGGCGGCGAGGCGGGCGCCGTCGCCGTCGGACTCGAGGAACAGGGCGACCGAGCCGACCTCGTCGTCGTCGACCAGCGCGTGCAGCAGCGTGGCGGCGTCGAGCACCGCCTGGTTGCCGACCGACGCGACCGTGTGGAACCGCAGCCCGCGGCCGAGCGCCAGTGCGTTGACGGCGACGTTGCCGCTCTGCGAGATCAGCGCGACCCGGCCGGCGGGGCGGGGCACGAGCGCGTCGCCCCACAGCGCCGCGCGGGCGTGGAAGGCGACGAGCCCGTCGCAGTTCGGCCCGATCACCGGGAGGCCGAACGCGGCGGCGGCATCCGCGAGCTCGGCCTGCAGCGCGGCGCCGCCCGCCTCGGCGAAGCCGGCCGCGAAGACGACGAGCCCGCCGCACCCGCGGCGCCCGGCGGCGCGGGCCACTTCGGGCACCCCGGCCGCGGGAATCGCGACGACGACCGCGTCGACCGGCTCCAAGAGATCCTCCAGCGTCGGGACGCACGGGTGCCCGTGGACTTCCCGTCGCGTGGGATGCACGCCCCAGACCGGCCCGGCGAAGCCGAGCGCGGCGAGGTTACGCAGCGTCGCGTCACCGTACGAGCCGGGCCGGTCGCTCGCGCCGACGACGGCCACCGAGCGCGGCCGCAGGAGCGGTGAGAGGTCGAGGCCCGTCGTCGCCGCGCTCGACCCGGCCGCGCCGCCCTCGGCGACCAGCGCCCGCGCCACGGCACCTGCGTGCTCGCCGCCCGTCGTGGCCGTCGCGCCCGGGGCGGGATCGCGGCGCGTGGTCAGCGGAGGACCTTCGCGACGCCGCGGCGCTCCAGCGAGCGGGCCACTATGAGCCGTTGGATCTCGCTCGTGCCCTCCCAGATCCGGTCCACGCGCAGCTCGCGCAGGAAGCGCTCCGCCACGTTGTCGCGCCGGTAGCCGCGGCCACCGAACGCCTGCACCGCGCGGTCGGCGCAGCGGCAGGCCGCCTCGCTGACGAAGAGCTTCGCCATCGACGCCTTCGCGTGCACGATCTTCGGATCGGCGCCCTCGTCGGCCAGCCGTGCGACCTCGAGCACGAGCAGCCGCCCGGCCGCCGCGTCGGCCGCCGAATCGGCGCGCGGGAAGGCGACCCCCTGGTGGTCCCAGAGCCGCGCGCCGCCCTGCTCGCGGCCCGTCGCCCAGGCGAGCGTGTCGCACAAGAGCCGCTCCATCGCTCCGATCCCGCGCGCCGCGATCCCGAGCCGCTCCTCGGTGAACCACGCCCGCTGCAGGTCGTCGGCGCCGCCGAGCGGGCCGAGCACGGCGTCGGGGCCGACCTCGACGTCGAAGCGCAGGGTCGGATGGCCGTGCGGATACGCATGCGTGAACGCGGGATCCTCGACGACCGTGACCCCCGGGCCGCCGGTGGGGACGAGGAACAGCGTCGGCCCCTCGGGCGCGGCGGCCACGACGATGATCACGGCGGCGACGTCACCGCTGGTCACGAACCACTTCTCGCCGCGGATCCGCCAGCCCCCGTCGAGCGGCGTCGCGGTCGTCGCGATCCCGGACGGATCGGAGCCGGCGTGCTCCTCGGTCACGGCGTAGGCGTCCTGCGCCTCGCCGCGCAGCATCGGCCGCAGCCAGCGGTCGATCTGCTCCGCGGTCCCGACCGACCACACGTTGTACGCGTTCGGCATGTGCCAGGAGATGCCGTTGGTGGAGCGGCCGAGCTGCTCCTCGACGAGCGCCCACGTGACGTGCGACCAGCCCTGGCCGCCGTGCTCCACCGAATGCAGGCCGCCGGTCAGGCCGGCCGCGAGCGCCGCCGCCCGGATGGCGGCGATCTCGGTCGCGGGCAGCCGCCCGCCGGCGCGCTCGGCCGCCT
>DATHJG010000520.1:0-4191 GCA_035489875.1 Solirubrobacteraceae bacterium
TGTTGGGCCGCATCATCGGCCTCAACGGCCATATCGTGATCACCGCCCGTGACGGCGGCATGGTGCAAGCGACCCCTGAGCTGCTGGCCAAGCTCAAGGCCTTCCCCGGCGTACGCACCGTCAACCTGACCTTGGAGCGACAGGCGCTGGTAACCGCCGGCAACCAGACGCGCGGTGCGCTGAGGCGCTGCGCGAGGAGCTCGACCGCGTGCAGGCGGAGCTCGACGAGGTGCTCCGGCTGCTCCCGAACCCGCCCGACACGACCGCCGCTGACGAGGACGAGGTGCTCTACGAGCGCGGGGAGGCGGGACGCTCCGGCAAGGACCACCTCGAGCTGGCCGGCGCCTGGATCGACATGGAGGCGGGCGCGCGCGTCGCCGGCTCGCGCTTCGCCTACCTCAAGGGCGACCTCGTGCTGCTCGAGCTCGCGCTCGTCCGCTGGGTGCTCGAGGTCCTGCGCGGCAAGGGGTTCGAACCCGTCATCCCCCCGGTGCTCGTGCGCGAGGAGGCGCTCTACGGCACCGGCTTCCTGCCCGACACCGAGCAGCAGATCTACCGCCTCGCCGACGACCCGCTGTACCTGGCCGGGACGAGCGAGGTCCCGCTCGCGTCGCTGCACGCGGGGGAGATCCTCGACGCCGAGCGGCTCCCGCTGCGCTACGCGGGCTTCTCGCCCTGCTTCCGGCGCGAGGCCGGCGCCGCCGGGCGCGACACGCGCGGCCTGTTCCGCGTGCACCAGTTCGACAAGGTCGAGATGTTCTCGTTCGTCGCGCCGGAGGAGGCGCCCGCCGAGCACGAGCGGCTGCTCGCCAACGAGGAGGAGATCCTCACGGCACTCGGCATCCCCTACCGCGTGGTCAACATCGCGGTCACCGACCTGGGTAGCTCGGCGGCGAAGAAGTACGACTGCGAGGCGTGGCTGCCCGGCCAGCAGCGCTATCGCGAGCTCACGTCGACGTCGAACACGACCGACTTCCAGGCGCGTCGGCTGAACATCCGGTACCGCCCCGCGGGCAGCGGCGGACCGCGCCACGTCGCGACGCTCAACGGCACGGCCGTGGCGGTCGGGCGCACGCTGATCGCGCTCGTCGAGAACGGGCAGCGCGACGACGGCTCGGTCGCGATCCCCGACGTCCTGCACGCATGGGGCGCGCCGCACGAGCTGCGGGTCGGCGGCTAGCCGAGTCCGCCGCGCAGCAGCTCGCTCGCCAGGACCGCCGCGCCGCTCAGCGCGGCGAGCCCGCAGAGGGCCGCGGGCCAGACCGGCCGGCGCCGGCTCCACCGCCGGCCGCGCCGGTGCAGCGTGCTCGCGTAGATATGCGACGGCTGACGCATCGCCCACCCATCGAACTCCCGCGCGCGCGTGCGGTCAACCCGGCGGGCGCTGGGCACCCCGCTCCGTCCGGCTTTCCTCGTGACGGCTGCCGCAAGCCGTGCTTGCAACCGCCGTCACAGCCCCTGGCTCACGAGTGTGCCAGGGTGGGAGCGTGACGCCGCGGAGACGCTCCCGGCGGCGCGGGGTCTTCGCCGCCCTGCGTCACGTCGGCGACATGGCCATCGACCTGGGCACCGCCAACACGGTGGTGTACGTGCGCGGGCGCGGGATCGTGCTGTCGGAGCCGTCGGTCGTCGCGATCGACGAGCGCACCGGCGAGGTCCACGCGGTCGGCTCGGAGGCGCAGCTGATGATCGGCCGCACGCCCGCCAGCATCTCCGCCGACCGGCCGCTGCGCCACGGCGTGATCGCCGACTTCGAGGTCACCGAGGCGATGCTGCGCCGCTTCATGGAGAAGGTGCTCTCGAGCCGCTTCTCCCGTCCGCGGCTGGTCATGTGCGCGCCGTCGGGCGTCACCGAGGTCGAGCGCCGCGCGGTCGAGGAGGCGTCGCTGTCGGCGGGCGCGCGCGAGGTGCACCTGATCGAGGAGTCGCTCGCCGCCGCGATCGGCGCCGGCCTGCCGATCGCCGAGCCGGTCGGGCGCATGGTGGTCGACATCGGCGGCGGCACGAGCGAGGTCGCCGTGATCTCGCTCGGCGGGCTCGTCGTGAGCCGCTCGCTGCGCGTCGGCGGCTACGACCTCGACGAAGCGATCACCAACCACATCCGCAACGAGCACCGGATGGCGATCGGATCGCAGAGCGCCGAGGCGATCAAGCTCGCGATCGCGGCGGCCACGCCGCAGCGCGAGGAGCTCGTCGCCGAGGTCCGCGGGCGCGACCTGATGTCCGGCCTGCCGCGCGAGATCCAGCTGACCGGCGACGAGGTCTACGGCGCGATCGCCGGCCCGCTCGACGACATCGTCGCCGCCGTCCACGCGGCGCTCGAGGAGACGCCGCCCGAGCTGGCGGCCGACATCACCAAGGAGGGCATCCTCCTGGCCGGCGGCGGGGCGCTGCTGCGCGGCTTCGAGCAGCGGCTGGAGAACGAGACCGGCATGCCGGTGCGCGTCGCCGACGCGCCGCTGGAGTGCGTCGCGCTCGGCGCGGGCCAGTCGCTCGAGGAGCTCGACCGGATGGGGAGAGGGCGGAGATAGCCCACCCGCCGCGCGTCAGTCCGGCAGCGTGCAGCTCACGGTGCCGTCGCTCAGACCGTCGGCGATCGCGCGCGTGTTGGAGGCGATCGACTGGAGGTAGGTCTCGCCGTCCGATCCCTTCGGGCCGAGCGTGTCGGCCCACAGCGCCTTGCCGATCGTCGCGCCGGCCTGGTCGGCGACCACCTGCTCGAGCTTCGGGTTGACCGAGCTCTCGGCGAAGATCGCCTTCACGTTCTCCTGCTTGATCGTGTCGACGAGCTGCGTGACCTCGCCGGCGGACGCCTGCGCCTGGGTGGTCAGCGACGGGATGACGGCGCCGATCACCTCGAGGCCGTAGCGCTTGGCGTAGTAGCCGAGCGCGTCGTGCGTCGTGACGAGCTTGCGCTGGGCGGCCGGGATCTTGTCGATGCATGCGGCGACCGCGGTGTCGAGCGCGGTCAACTGGTCCGTGTACGCCTTGGCGTTGCGCGCGTACGTGGACGCGCCGTCCGCGTCGGCCGCGGCCAGCCCCTTCTCGATCTCCGCGACGGCCTTGGCGGTGTTGTGCGGGTCCTGCCACCAGTGCGGATCGACCGCGTGGTCGCCCTCGGCGGCGTGGTCCGCGTCGGCCGCATGCTCGTCGGCGCCGCCCTCGATCGTGTCCACGTGGTCGATCAGCACGATCTCGCTCGCGTCGGCGCCGGAGCTGTCGATCGCCGACGCCAGCCAGTCGTCGACGTCGGCGCCCGAGCGGATCACGACGTCCGCGTCGGCGAGCGCCTTGACGTCGCCGGGCCGCACCTCGTACTCGTGCGGGTCGGCGTTGGCGGGGATCAGTCCCACGACCTTCGCCCGGTCGCCGGCGACCGCGCGCGCGAAGTCCGCCGCCTGGGTCGTCGTGGCGACGACCGTCATGCCCGACCCGCCGCCGGAGGACGAGGACGCGTCGTCGCCGCAGCCCGCGGCGACGATCGGCGCGAGACAGAGCAGGACGGCGAGGGCGAGCGTGCGCGGAGCGGTCATGATCCGGGATCATACTGAGGATGATTCTCGTTAGCTCCGACGCCATGTCGTTTCTACGCCGGTAGGCGCGGGCGACCGGTGCCGGAGCTATCGTGCTCCGCCGCGTGCGCACCCTGCTCCAGACGTCCGCGGGGCGTGCCGCCGCCGCCCTCTCCGTGCTGCTCGTCGTCGGCACGGCGATCGGGCTGATCGTCCTGTGGCCGACGGGCGAGCACAAGACGCAGCAGCCGATCGCCATCGGCGACGTCGTGCGCGCCGACGTGACGCGCGTGAGCAGCGAGGACTGCGAGTCCTGGGCGGGACCCGGCTGCCGGCTGTTCGAGATCCAGCTGCGCTCGGGGCCGAGCGCCGGGCGGCGCTCCTACCTCACGCTGCCGACCGACCGCTTCGCGCCGCCGGTCAAGGCCGGCGACCACATCCGCGTCGCACGCAACGTGCCGTCCGGACTCGATGCGGCGCTGGTCGAGCGGCTCCCGGTCGACGATCCTTCGCAACAGCCGTTCGCGTTCATCGACTTCGAGCGCTCGTCGCCGCTGCTCTGGCTCGTGCTCGCGTTCGTCGCGCTCGTCGTGCTGCTCGGGCGCTGGCACGGGGTGCGTGCGTTGCTCGGCCTGGGGATCAGCCTCGTGATCGTGGTCGAGTTCCTGGCGCCGTCGAT